>NHKK02000042.1 GCA_002169475.2 Candidatus Pelagibacter sp. TMED239 | reverse complement strand
TAGATAAATGGAAAAATAAAGGATACTACCCTAATAATGTCATAATTAATAAAAAAGATATCTATGAAAAAACTATTTTACCTTTATATAAAATTTATCAAAAAAAATTAACAGACTTAAATTCATGCGACTTTGGTGATTTAATTTTACACGCTGTAAAAATTCTTGAAAATTATCCTGATATAAAAGAAATTTATTCTAATAATTTTAAATATATTCTTGTAGACGAGTACCAAGACACAAATTTTATTCAGAGTAAATGGCTAAATATTTTATCAGAGAAAAATAAAAACTTATGTTGTGTTGGTGATGACGATCAATCTATTTATAGTTGGAGAGGAGCAGAAATAAAAAACTTTTTAGAATTTGATAAAGTTTACAAAAATACAACCGTAATTAGACTAGAACAAAATTATAGATCCTCACAAAATATTTTATCTGTAGCATCTGATTTAATTGGAAATAATCAAAATAGAGTGGGTAAAACCTTAACCACTAATATGGAAAAAGGAGATTTAGTTAAATTAAACTGTTTTAAAAATGGTAAAGATGAAGCAATTGGAGTCTCTGATGAAATTGAAAAAAATTTAAAAAAAAAATTTTCTTATAATAATGTTGCAATTTTAGTTAGGGCAATATTTCAAACAAGAGAATTTGAAGAAAGATTTCTAAAAATTGGGATGCCTTATAGAATTTTAGGTGGAACCAAATTTTATGAAAGAGCAGAAATTAAAGATTGTGTCGCCTATCTGAGATTAGTTCATCAAGAAAAAGATGATTTGGCTTTTGAAAGAATTGTTAATAATCCTAAAAGATCTGTAGGCGACTCTACTCTTAAAATAATTCATGAGTTTGCAAAAGAAAAGAATTTAAGTCTAGAAGTTTCTTCAATAAAAATGATTGAACAAAATTTGATTAAACCAAAAACAAAAATTGGGCTTAGCTTATTTCTTAATTTATTGAATAAATGGAGAAGTGACCTAACAATTAAAAAAGTTAGTCACATAAAATTATTGCAAGTTGTTTTAGATGAATCTGGTTATTCTGCCATGCTAAAAAATAAAAAAGATGTCGATAATGAAAATAGATTAGAAAATATCAAAGAATTATTAAGTGCTATGAAAGAATTTGATAATTTAGAAAGTTTTTTAGAACATGTCTCACTTGCAACATCTATTGATCAAGAATGGGAGGGTGAAAAAATAAATATGATGACTATGCACGCTGCAAAAGGATTAGAATTTGATGTAGTTTTTTTACCCGGATGGGAAGAAGGACTATTTCCTCATCAAAAATCAATTGAGGAAAAAGGACAAAAAGGCTTAGAGGAAGAAAGACGCTTGGCTTATGTTGGTATAACAAGAGCTAAGAAAAATGCTATCATTTCATTTTCTATGAACAGATTTTATCAAGGTGACTGGATAGATAGTATGGCATCAAGATTTATAGAAGAATTACCAGAAAAACATTTAGAAAAAAATTCATTTTTTGATGAAGAAGTAGATGAAGTTGAAGATTTTGATTTTAATCAAGATTTTGAGATTGAAGAAGGAAAAAGAAGTCCTGGATGGATAAGATATCAAAAAAGAATTAAATGAATAAAAATTTAAAAAATTTAAAAAAAAAATTTAAAAAATTTAATATTGATGGATATGTCGTACCTAAAAACGATGACTATTTCACTGAATATTCAAAAATTAATAGATTAAAAATTATATCTAATTTTAGTGGTTCTGCAGGACTAGCTATTATTTTAAAAAAAAAAAACTACTTATTTACTGACGGAAGATACACAATTCAAAGTCAAATAGAGTCGGGAAAAAATTTTAAAATTATTAATTATGAAAAAATAATAAATTGTAATTTATTTAAAAATTTAACTTTAGGTATTGATCCAAAATTATTTACACATACTCAAATAAAGAAATATTTTTTAAAAAATAATAAGATTAAATATATTGATCAAAATTTAATCGATGAAATAAAAAAAGAAAAAGTAAGTGATAATTTTCCATTTTTTTCATTAGATAAAAGTATAGTTGGAGAAAGTTATAATTCAAAAATTAATAAAATTTCGAAATATCTTAAAAAAAACAAATCAGATTTTCTATTTATTACTGCTCCAGAAAATGTAGCATGGATTTTAAATATACGAGGTGGAGATGGTCCTAATAGCCCTGTGCCAAATTCAAGACTAATTATAAGTAAAACAAAAAAAGTACTTCTAATAAGTAAAATACAAAAAGCCAAAAAACTAATTAAAGAAAAAAAAATTAGTTCAAATCAACTAATTAATATTAATGATTTACCAAAAAGAATTATTCAACTTAAAGGAAAAAATTTTATAATAGATGATAAATCATGCTCAATTTTTTTAGAAAATATTATAAAATCTAAATTTAAAATTATAAAAAGAGAAGATCCAACTTATCTTTTAAAAGCTATTAAAAATGAAACAGAAATAAAAAATATGATTAATGCACATATTTTAGATGGAGTTGCTTTAACCAAGTTTATCTATTGGATAAAAAATATAAATAAAAAACAAATCACAGAAGTAGACGCACAAAACAAATTAGAGAAATTTAGAAAAATGAATAAAAATTATTTATATCCAAGCTTTGATACAATAGCAGGTTCAGGAAAAAATGGTGCTATTGTTCATTATCGAGCTAAAAAAGAAAATTGTAGAATTATCAAAAAAAAAGATATTTTTTTATGCGACTCTGGAGGTCAATATAAGTACGGCACAACAGATGTAACTAGAACAATCTGTTTTTCAAATCCCAAGCCTTATATAAAAAATGTTTTTACAAAAGTTTTAAAGGGACATATTGCTGTAGCACATACAAACTTAAAGAAAAATAATATTGGAAAAAGAATCGATTCAAGAGCGAGAAAATTTCTAAAAAAAAGCAATTTAGATTATGCTCATGGTACTGGTCATGGAGTAGGTTTTTTTCTTAATGTTCATGAAGGACCACAATCATTATCAAAGTTTAACAATGTTAAAATAAAAGAAGGTATGATTATAAGTAATGAACCTGGATACTATAAAAAAGATCATTTTGGAATACGAATAGAAAATTTAGTTTTTGTAAAAAGAATTAATAAAAATATTTCTTTTAAAAACTTAACTCTTGTTCCAATAGAGAAAAACTTAATAAATTTTAATCTTTTAACTTCTTTAGAAAAAAATTATTTATTTAAATATCATCTTGATGTTTATTCAAAAATATCAAGATATTTAAATTTAAAAGAACGTAAATGGTTAGCTAGTTTTATTTAGCATTTTTAAAAATTGCCTTTGATCTAAAATTGAAATTTTTAGTTCTTTTGCTGTTTCAATTTTTCTTTTTGTTGGTTTTTCGCCAACAATTAAATAGTTTAATTTTTTTGAAATGCTACTAACAGTTATACCGGAATTTTCTTCAATCAAAGATTTAGCTTCAGCTCTACTAATTCCTTCGAGTTTTCCTGTTAACATAAATGTTTTGTCCACTAATATTCCGTTTCTGTTTTTAACTGTAGCATCTTTTATATATAAAATTTTTTGTAATTCATTTAATACATTTAAATTAATTTTATTATCAAAATAACTCTTTATAGAGTTTACTTGAGTTTCACCTATACCATCAATGTTTATTAACTCATCATATTTATTATCATTTGATAAGGATTTAAATTTTATGAAAGATTTAAAGTGTTTTGAAAGAAGTTTTGCATTTTCCAAACCAATGTGTCTTATACCTAATGAATAAATAAATCGTTCTAAAGAGATTTTTTTCTTTTCATTAATTGAATATTTTAAATTTTCAACCGAAAGCTTTCCCCAGCCCTCTAGATTTTCAATTTCATTATAATCTAGTTTAAAAATATCCTGTGGTAATCTGATTTTTTTTAATTTCCAAAAATTTTCTACTATTTTTTTTCCAAATCCATCAATATTAAAAGCTTCTTTTGAAACAAAGTGTTTGATTTTTTCTATTGCAATTTTTTCACACTCATATCCTTCACTTGTACATCTTCTAACTGCGTCATTTTTTTTTGTTATAAAATTATATTCTTTAATTGTTTTTGATCCACAAGAAGGACAATTTTTTGGAAATATAAATTTTGAACTATCTTTTGATCTTTTTTTGATATCTACAGATAATACATGAGGTATTACATCTCCAGCTCTTTCAACAGTTACTGTGTCTCCAACTCTAATATCTTTTCGATTAATTTCATCTTCGTTGTGTAAAGTAGCATTCGAAACTAATACTCCACCAATATTAATAGGTTTGATTTTAGCAACAGGTGTTAATGCACCAGTTCTACCAATTTGAATATCTATATTTTTAATTTTTGAAATTGCTTTATTTGATGAAAATTTATGAGCAATAGCCCATCTTGGGGCATTAGCAACATTACCTAATCTTTTTTGGAGTTTAAATTCATTAATTTTGTAAACAATTCCATCTATATCAAAATCAATTTCTGCTCTTTTTGTTTCAATTTCTTTATAATTAATTAATAAATTTTTTATTCCTGTAATTAATTTATTAAAAGGATTAGTTTTAAAACCCCAATTACTTAATTCTTTTAAATAATCAGATTGAGTTTCTATTTTTAAACCTTTTTCATGACCAAAAGTATATGCAATAAATTTTAAAGGTATATTACTGGTATCTTCTGGATTTTTTTGTCTTAAGGAACCTGATGCTGCATTCCTTGGGTTTGCAAATTTTTCTTTAAGACTTTTAAAGTCACTAGTTTGAATAAAAACTTCTCCTCTTACATCAATTTCTTTAGGAAAATTTTTATTTGAAATATTTTTAGGGATATCTTTAATTGTTGCAAGATTTTCTGTTATATCCTCACCTTCTTTCCCGTCGCCTCTAGATAGACCTCTTACAAATTTACCATCTTTATAAATTAAAGAAGCTGAAATACCATCTATCTTTGGTTCCGCACTATAAGAAATTTTAAAATTTTCCTTTTTAGATATAAAATTTAAAATTCTTTTTTCAAAATTTAACAAATCTTCTTCACCAAATGCATTTGCAAGAGAAAGCATTGGAACTTTATGTAAAAATTTTTTGAAGTTTTTTGATGGTTTATATCCTATAGATTTTGATGGAGTTTTTTTTGATTTTAGAAATTTATATTTTTTTTCCAATACCAAAATATTTTTCTTTAATTCATCATATCCCTTATCTGTAATTATAGGTTTACTTTTATCGTAATAATTTTTATTATAGTTGTCTAATAACTTTATATTTTTTTTATATTGAGCTTCTATTTCTTTTTTACTCATTTCATTCAAGTAAAGATTTAAATTTTTCTAAAACAATATTACTTTTTTTATTTTTTTTTCTAAATTTATTTTTTTTACTTTTAATATATGTTTTGTTGAAAATACTATAGGATTTTTCATACCATATGGATGATTGATAATTATAACCTAAAACTTTAGCATACTTCCTAGCTTCTTCTTCTAGTCCTAATATATAATAAATTTCTACCAATCTATGGAGTGCTTCTTCAGTATAAATTGTAGATTCATAGTCGTCTATAACTGTTCTAAATCTATTTATTGCAGGTATCCATTTTTTTTTATCAAAGTAATACATAGCGATATACATTTCTTTAGCTGCAAGGATATCATTTATAAGCTCTATTTTAAATTCAGCGTCTAATGCATATTCTGTATTTGGGTAATCTGTAATAATAATATTAAAAATTCTTTTTGAATTAATTATTGATTGTAAATCTTTTTTTTCATCAATAATTTGTTCATAATATGAAAGGGCCAACAAGTAATATGCGTAATCTAAATTTTTGTGTTTTGGATACACTCTTAAAAACCTTTCTAATTCAGCAATTGCATCCCCATAATAATCTTGAGAATAATAAGCATAAGCTGCCATTAAAGCTGCCTTTGGTGCCCATTTAGATTGTGGAAATAAAATTTCTGCTTCATTAAATTTTTTTGCTGCAAATAACACATCACCATTTTCTAGTTCATTCATTCCTTCCTGATATGCTTCTAGAACTTGTAAATCTAAATTTTTTTCATTTATAATGGATTTATTATTAGTATCTTGTGAGCAAGAAATACAAAAAAAATATGCAATTAATAAAAAAGAAAACTTATTCATGTATAATTTATAATGATTTAAAAAGTAACTTTAAAGCTATCTTTATTATTATGCAATTGATCTTAATAGATTTCTATTAATCAAAGCATGAGGTAAATTTTTTTCTTTAATCTCTAAAATTGAAAAATTTTCTTTATTTTGAAAGACTTTTCTTAAAAGCTGATTAGTTAAATAATGACCACCCTGTGAACATAGAACACTAGCGACAATTCTATATCCCGATGTATATAAATCTCCAATACAATCTAAGATTTTATGATTAACAAACTCATTATCATTTCTTAAACCCTCTTGATTTAATATTTCATTGCCTTTAACAACTACAGCATTATCTAAGCTACCACCTTTTGCTAATCCTTGTTTTTTAATAAATTCAATATCTTCAAATAAACAATAAGTTCTAGAATTATAAACATCGGTCAAATCATCTTCATAAACTTTTACTTTATTTCTTTGATTACCAATAATTTTATTTTTATATTTAAGTTCAAAATCTATATCGAGGCTTAAAGTTGATGGTTGAATTGAAATAAATCTTTCACCTTTTGAATACTCAATCTTTTTATTTATTTTCACAATTTTAATAGGAGCTTCACTTACTTTTATTCCAGATAACAATATTTTTTGAATAAATTCTTTTGCAGAACCATCTAAAATAGGAACTTCTTCATTATTTATTTCGATTAATGCATTATCTATACCCAATCCAAATAAAGCACCCATCAAATGTTCAATTGTAGATACTTTTACACCATACTCATTCTCTACAGTTGTGTTCAAAGAAGTATTAGTAACATTCATGAAATTTGGGAAAACCAAATTATTTTTTTTTAAATCTACTCTTTTAAAAACTATACCAAAATTAGGATTGGCTGGTTTAATGCAAAGATTTACATTTAATCCATTATGAAGAGCTATTCCACTAAATGAAACATTTTCTTTAATTGTTTTTTGGGTTAAATAAGTCACTAAAAGCTTTTAATTTGTTTTTAATAATTGTTAAAAACAACTAATATTACCGGAAAAGACAATTCTAACTGAATAGTTGAAAAAATTTTTCAAAAAACCCTTTATTTACAATATTTTTTGGAACTAGTATAACTTCATTATGGTTATATCCATTTCTTAATTTATTAGCCATCTCTGACAACTCGATATTTTGGTCATTAAAAAAACTCTTAATATAATTTCCGTTTAAATATTGACTTATTCTTATCTGATATTTTTCTAAGGTTTTATCAAATACAAATATTGTACTATTAGATATAGACATAAAATTTATCTCTAGACATAAATTGTCACCTCGCAAATTATCTATAAAAGAAGAATAATTTTTTCCATTTATTAAATAATTGCTTATAATCATATGTGTAATTGTTTGATGTTGATAACTTTCTTTAAACAAATCTTTTACTTCAATTAAAGTATTTTCTAAATTTTTTTTATTTATTAAATTACTATAATTTTTTTTTTTAATACAAATACTTACTTGGAAATTTACATCGTCTTCTAATATCAAATATATATTTTTTATAAATTTTCCAATTATTTTTTCAATTTTAAATATATGATTATCAAGAAATTTAGAAAGTATTTCTGAGTCTAGAGAATTAAAATTATTCTCCAATTTCATTTCTTCTTTATATAAATTTTTTAAATTTTTTTTATCAAATAGATAAATTTCAAATTTTCTCTTCGTTAAACTTAAATAGGTTTCAAAATCGATTTCTTCAGCCATTCAAAATAATCTGATCTTTAATTCTAGTATCAATGATCTTTATATCTTCAAAATTTTTATTATTCAAAAAATCAGATGCTAAATCTAAAGAGTCTTCTATATAATTATTAGATAATTTAATTATTACATTATTTTTAAGCTCTAGGTCCCATCTTTTTGATGAAAAAAAATATAGATTTTTAATATCTTGATATGAAAGTTTTGACTTATCAATAATTCTTTTAAAATTTAAAAATTCTTCAATTCCAGGTTTTCCAAAAATAAAAGGTAATTGACCATCATAGAAATTATTTTTGGAGAGTTTTCCATTAGAGCCTACAAGAAAAATTTTATTATTATGATTTATTCTTGCTAAAAATTTTGTTTTTTTAATTTTTATTTCTATAGAAGAAGGGTATCTTTTAAAAATTTGATAACTTTCAATTAAACTATTTGAATTAATTAAATTTTTAAGATCATTATCATTAGTATAGAAAATATTATCTAATTTTAATCTTTTAATATTTTCTAATAAAATTAAATTATTTTCATTTCCTAATCCTAAAACATAAATATTACTAATGTTCGGAATTCTCAATTTGTTAAAATCAATATTAGTAATTGAACCAAATAAACATAATAAAAAAAAATAAATTAAAACTTTTTTACCTTTTCGTTGACGCATCTTTTAAAATCCATTCAATTAATTTCTTAAAACTTATTCCGTAATGTGCTGCTATTTCAGGAACAAGTGAGAGCTTAGTCATCCCTGGCTGAGTATTAATTTCTAATAAATAGAATTTCCCCTTAAAAAATTTAAAATCTGATCTAGTTACACCCCTGCATCCAATTATCTTGTGTGCTTTAAAAGCCATATTCATAACTTGATCTAATTTATTTTTAGGTAAATTAATAGGAATTATATGTTGTGTTTTTGCATTTACATTATATTTAGCCTGATAATCATAAAACTTTCTTTTAGGTTTAAGTTCTATAGCGCCAAGTTTTTTATTACCCATTATTGCAACTTGAATTTCCCTACCTGCAATAAATTCTTCAATAATAATTTCCTTATAACTTTCCATAGCTTTTAAAATTTTCGTTATATTTTTTTTTGTACAAATATAAACATTAACACTTGAGCCTTCATTTAATGGTTTTACAACAACAGGAAATTTTAATTTTCTATCTATAATTTTTATTAAATCTAATTTTTTTTTATCAAATGAGTATTTAATAAATTTTGGAGTATTAATTTTATTTTTTATAAAAATTTTTTTTGAAATTTCTTTATCCATTGCTATAGAAGATGCAGTTACACCTGAATGGGTATATGGTATTTTAAATTGTTCTAAAATAGATTGAATATAACCATCTTCTCCAAACTGACCATGTAGTGCATTAAAAATAATTGCAGGTTTAAATTGCTTAATATTTTTTGTCAAATTACTGTCAGGTTCGAAAATTTTTACCTTATATCCGTTTTTTTTTAATTCTTTTGAGACTTGCAAACCAGTATCAAGACTAATTAATCTTTCCTTTGAAATTCCACCTGAGAGTATAAGTATTTTTTTTTTCAATTTATTCTAAAATTTTAATCTCTGTTTCTAATTTCACACCAGTTTTTTTTAAAACACTTTTAGATACAAATTCTATTAACTTTTTCATATCTTCAAACTTAGCATTACCTTTATTGATAAAAAAATTGCAATGTTTGTCAGAAATGCATGCGTCACCAAATGATTTTCCCAATGGGACAGACTCTTTAATTAGTTGCCAAACTTTTTTATCTGATTGGCCTATTGGGTTTTTGAATGTGCTTCCACTTGTTTTAATTCTCGTAGGTTGAGCCTTTTCTTTTTTTTCTTTGAGTTTTATCATTTCTTTTTCAATTAAATCTGATTTTTTTTTATAACCTTTAAACGATGCACTCAGAAAAATTAAATCATCTGACAATCCACTATTTCTATATTTAAAATTAATATCTTTTGCCGGAATTGTAATAACTTGTCCTAATTTATTAATTGCTTGAATCGAAATTAAAATATCCTTGAATTCTCTCTCAAAACAACCTGCATTCATCTTTATACCTCCTCCTACTGTACCGGGTATACAAGAAAGAAATTCAAAACCTCCTAAATTGTTAATCATAGCAAATTCTGATAACGATTTATCACTAACAGCACTCCCTGCAATAATTATATCACCCGACAAAAGTGAAATATTATTAAAATTTTTTGAGAATTTAATCACAACTCCATCATATATATTATCGGTTATCAGTGTATTTGAACCACCCCCAAGAATAAATATCTTTTCTTTATTTTCAATTTTTTTTAAAAATTTAATTAATTCTTTCAAATTATCAGCTTTATAATAAATCTTGGCTTTGCCACCTATATTGAACCAATTTTTTTTCTTTAAATCATAATTTAGTTTTATTTTATCTTTAAATTCTGATGATAATATTTCTAATTTACTATTCATTATAATAATTTAGGTAACTCCCTCATCCATGTTGAGATTGTACCTGCACCCATCCCAATAACTATTTTTTTTCCGTATAAATTGTTTTTAATATATTTAGATAATTGATATTTATCATCTACTAAAAATAATTTAACTTTTGATTTTTTAACTATTTCTTTTGCAAAATTTGTGTAACTAAATCCTAGTTTTATTTTTTCACCTGCGGTATATATTGGTAATAAAATTACTTTATCAGCATTTTTAAAAGCATGGATAAATTCTTCTTTTAAATCTTTCAATCTCGAAATTCTATGTGGTTGGAAAATACAAATTTTCTCATAATCTTTATAAACAGATTTTACTCCATTTAATACTTCTTTAATCTCAGTTGGATGATGAGCGTAATCATCAAAAAAATCTACTTTATTGTAAGTAAAAATTTTATTGAATCTTCTTTGAACACCTTTAAAATTTTTAAGCCCTTTTTTAATGTTTGAGATAGGTAGACCTACTGTTAATGATAACGCAACTGCTGCAACTGAGTTTTTAATATTATGTTCACCCAATAAAGGTATTTTAAATTTTTTTATTAATTGATTTTTTTTATTAGGTAATCTTATTTTTAAATCAAATTTTGAATATTCTTTAAATTGTTTTATATTTTTTATACAAAAATTTGATTTTAAATCTAAACCATATGTATAAAAATTTTTATTTTCTAAATTATTTATTAATTTTTTATTATTTTGATCATCGATACAAATAAATGATTTTCCAAATGATGGAACTTTGTTTACAAATTTAATGAAATATTTATTCAATTTTTCAATTGAACGGTAATAGTCCATATGTTCTCTATCTATGTTGGTTATTATTGAATAAGTTGGAGGAATAAAAATAAAGCTCCCATCTGACTCATCAGCTTCTAAAATAGACCAATCACTTTTACCAAGTTTTGCAGAGGTATTAATAGAGTTTATCACACCTCCATTAATAATTGTTGGATCTATATTGGTTTCTTGAAAAATTGAAGATATTAATGATGTTGTTGTTGTCTTGCCATGTGAGCCAACAACTACAATATTTTTTGTTAAAGAAACAATATTTGCTAACATTTCCCCTCTTTTATAAATAGGTAATTGTCTTTTCTTTGCCTCAATCAATTCTGGATTATTTTTTGTAATTGCAGAAGATACAACTAGAATAGTAGCTTTATTTATATATTGTTTTTTATGTCCTATAAAAATTTTTATTTTTTCTTTTTTTAACCTTTCAATATTTTTATTAATTGAGATATCACTTCCCTGAACTTTAAAACCTTTACCTTTCATTATTAAGGATAGACCACTCATACCAATTCCACCTATACCAACAAAATGTATAATTTCTGATTTTGCTAATTTAATTTTCATTAAAAATTTTTAATAAATTTTGATTAACATTATTCCAAGTATTTTGATAATTTAAATTTTGTAAATTATTTTTTTTTTTTAAGTAATTATCTTTTTTATTGGTTATATCTAATAATAATTCTTCAAATTTTACTTTATTAAAACTTGCTTGTTCTATAATCCAACAACAATCTTTATCCTTATAATATTTAGCATTTTCATATTGATGATTATCTTTTGAAGTTGGAAGTGGAATTGCAATAAAAGGGATATTAAAATAAGAAAGTTCAGCTAAACTCGAAGCACCCGCTCTAGTAATACATAAATCTGATTGTTGTAAAAGTTCATTCAAATCTTTATCAAAAGCAAAAACTTTATTTTCAATTTTATTTTCTGTATAAAAGTTCTTAATCAAATCAATATTTTTTTCACTAGTTTGATGAATTATTTTTAAAGAGATTTTTTTTGAAATATTTTTTAATGTTTCGTTGATAAGTTTATCAAATATTTTTGCTCCTTGGCTGCCTCCAATAATTATAATTGTGAATAAACTATCTTTTTTTCGATAGATGTCTGTATTATAATATTTTTTTCTAATTAATGGTTTTATAATAGTTATTTTTTTTTCAAAATTTTTTGGTAAATTAATTAAATTTTTTGAATAACATAATATTTTTTTGGAAAAGTTTAAAAAAAATTTATTTGCCCTTCCAAGGACCATATTAGGTTCGATTAAAAAAATTTTTATATTTAATAATTTTGCAGCTAAACATAATGGTAAAGACATATAGCCACCCGTAGAAATTAAAATTGAAATATTTTCTCTTTTTAAAATAATTAAAGATTTAATAGTTAAAAGCAAAATCTTTATAATTGCAAAAGGAAATAAAATTAATTTATTTAATTTAGGTGTATTTATAACATTTACTTGATAGTTTTCTTTATCTACATACTTAAAGCCTCTATCATCAGTAGTTATTAATATTTCATAATTAAACTTTAGATGATCATATAATGTTGTTGCTAGTATAACATGTCCACCTGATCCACCCGTAGAAATTAAAATTTTTTTTTTCATTTATTAATTTATTTTTCTATTTGTTAAATTCAAAATTATTCCTGCTAATATTGATGTACTGATTATTGATGAACCTCCATAACTTAAAAAGGGTAAAGTCATTCCTGTCGTTGGAAATAATCTTATATTAACACCAATATGAATTGTAGCTTGCATCAAAATTAAACTAATAGAGCCAATTAAAATAAGTTTTATTTTATCATTTGTTTCAAAACTAATTTTTTTAAAAACCATATAAATAAAAATCAAAAACAATAATAATATTAACATTATGGCAGCTACACCAAACTCCTCAGAAATAACAGAAATTATATAGTCAGTATGAGCTTCTGGAACTCTATTTTTAAGAGTCCCTTCACCTATCCCTTTTCCAAAAAAACCTCCACTAATAATTGACTCTAAAGCTTTATCTGACTGAGAGTTATAAGTTCCAGTTTCTCTGTCAAAAAAAGATAAAATTCGTCCTTGAATATAATCAAATTTAGGAACATAGATAATTAAATAAGCAAGTAAAATTGAGACTATAAAAAAAAATATAAGAAGAATATAAATATTAATTCCTGAAGTAAAAATTAAAACAGCCCACGAAAAAATTACTAATAAAGTTTGTCCAATATCCGGTTGAATTATCAATAATAAAGAAATTATAGAAACTAATATAATTGATAATAAATACTTAAATAAAATATTTATCCTATTACTACAAAGAATAGTTGCAATAATTATAATTAAAAATGGCTTTAAAACTTCTATTGGTTGAAATCTTGGTAGAAAAAATAAATCTATCCACCTTCTTGAACCCTTCACCTCAACACCAATAATTGGCACCAAAAACAAAGAGATGAAAGATATAAAGAAAAAAATAGTTGAATATTTAAGTAATTGATCAGTATTTAGTGATGAAAAAATGAAAATAATAAATATCCCAATTAAAACATAAATTAAATGTTTAAAAAAAAAGAAATAGCTATTTGTATCTAACTTATCGGAAGCTATTAAAGATGTAGATACTAAAGAAAAAAATAGTCCTATAGTAAATAATAAACTTATTAAAATAAAAATAGACTTATCTATACTTTTCCACCATTGATAATAAAATCTATAAAATAAACTATCGCTTTGCATTTATAAATTTTTTGATTAACAGATTAAAATAGTACCCTCTATCTTCAAAATTTTTAAAACTATCAAATGAAGCTCCTGCTGGACTAAAGAATATAATATTTTTTTTAATTTTATTATTTTTTATTTCTAAAAATACTTTTTTAATTGTTTCTTTTAAATTTTTAAATTTTTTAACTTTCATTTTATTTTTTAAATTACTGACAAATTGTTTATGATATTTTCCAAAAATAAAAGCTTTAAAGTTTTTACACTCTTTTTTTGATAATTTAAATTTATCACCTTTTTTTGGTATCCCACCTAAAATCCAATAAATATGATTAAAGTTTTTCAACATATTTTCTGAAGATGCAAAACTTGTAGATTTTGAGTCATTGATTATAGTCAAATATTTACAATCAAATATAATCTGCTGCCTGTAACTTAATCCTTTAAACTTATTTAAAGTTTTAATTAATTTTTTTTTATTAAGTTTTAACTTAGACGCAATTTTTAATATAAATGATAAGTTTTCTTTATTTCCATCAGAAATAAAATATTTATTATTTAGCTGCTTTGTTACTTTTTCAATATTTAAAGTATCAACTTTATAAATTTTCTGTTTGAAATTACTTTTTTTAATTTTTCTATTAATTAAAACATCATTTTTTTTAACGTAAGCGATAGAGTCACTAGTTTGATTTTTTAATAACTTAAATTTTGCATTTGTATAGTTTGATAAACTTTTATGTCTCTCTATGTGATCTGTACTTATATTGAGAATTATTGCGTATTTTGTATTAAATATTTTACTATAATCTAATTGGTATGAAGAAGCCTCTATTACAAAAATTGTTTTTTTTGTGATTTTTTTTTCAGATAATGCGGGATTTCCAATGTTACCAATAAGTCTTACATCCCTTTTATGATCTAACAAAACATCATGTAAAATTTTTGCTGTAGTTGATTTTCCATTAGTTCCAGTAATTGTAATGCTTTTATTCTTATAAAATGAACAAAAAACATCTAAATCTGTATAAATATTTGAAAAATTTTTTTGTAAAAATTTAGATAATTTACAATTTAAAATATCAATTCCGGGACTAATAATAATTCGATCAAATTTTGCTTTTAGTAATTCTCGATAACTAATTAGTTTTTTTTTAAACTTTACTTTTATTTTTGGATTATCATCAAATAGAAAAACTTTTGCTTTGTTTTTTAAAAATTTATAAGATGAAATACCGCTCTTACCAAGACCGTAAATTAATATTTTTTTTCCTAAAAAAATATTTTTAGCTTTTTTCATTATCTTAATTTTAAAGTAGCCAAACCTATCATCGCTAAGATTATTGAAATAATCCAAAACCTAATAACAACTGTTGACTCTGGCCACCCTTTTTTTTCAAAATGATGGTGTATTGGTGCCATTTTAAAAATTCTTTTACCTGTAAGCTTATAAGAAATTACTTGTACCATTACTGAGACAGCCTCTAAGACGAAAAGACCTCCGGTGATGGCTAAAACAATTTCATGTTTAGTTATTATTCCAACAGCCCCTAGAGAACCTCCTAAAGATAAAGAGCCTGTGTCTCCCATAAAAATTTTTGCTGGAGGGGCATTAAACCAAAGAAAACCTAAACATGAACCTATAATTGCTCCACAAAAAATTGAAATTTCTCCTGTTCCTTCAATATAAGGTATTTGTAAATAATTTGAAAATACAATGTTTCCGGTTACGTAACTTATGAATGCAAAACAAGCTGCAACTAATATTACCGGAACTGTAGCTAAACCATCAAGACCATCTGTAAGATTAACAGCATTAGATGAACCAATGATTACAAATACTGCAAAAGGAATAAAAAACCATCCAAGATTAATAATTAAATTTTTAAAAAATGGAAAATATAAATAGTTTATTTCTTGATAATTTACAAAACTTATAAAAAAACTAATCCCTATAATTGCAATTACGATTTGGACAATTATTTTAAACTTTGATGAAATTCCTGAAGAGTTACTGTGTTTAATTTTTTTATAGTCATCAAATGCTCCGAGTAATCCAAAAGAAATTGCGATATATAAACAAAATAAAATATTAATATTTGATAAATCTGCCCAACATAATACCGATACCAACAACCCAAATAAAATAATAACACCACCCATTGTCGGTGTTCCAATTTTCTTTATTATATGATCTTCTGGACCATCATCACGTATTGGATTTAAAAATTTTTGATTAGAAAAAAATTTAATAAATGGACCTCCAATAATCAAAACAATAACTAATGATGTAAAAAAAGATAGACCGGTTCTAAATGTCAGATATTTAAAAACATTTAAAAATCCAAAATTATCAACAAAATTTAATAAAAACTGATAAAGCATTTAATTTAATCCTTTTAGATCTTTTATTATTCTATTGAAACCTGTCGCATTTGAGGCCTTAACCATTAAATAATCGTTATTATTTAATTCATTTTTAATCAATTTAATAATTTGCAATTTATTATTTAGAATTCTGCCCTTTTTAGATTTTGAGATTTTATCAAAAATTAGTGAAGCCTTATTACCTTTTACAAAAACTTTATCAATTTTAGTTCTATTAATTATAGGTGCAATTGATTTATGAAGTTTTTTAGATTGTTTACCAAGTTCTAACATATCACCAAGTAAAATATATTTATTTGATTTTTTTGACTGAATTTTATCATAATTAATTATTGCAGATTTTAATGAAAGAGGGTTTGAATTATAACTCTCGTCAATTAAATTTATTTTTTTATTATTAATTTTAATTATGGAATAATCTCCTCTTCCTGAGGGAGTTTTTAAATTTAAAAAAATATTTTTATTTAATTTAAAAATATCTATATAAATACTCATCACAGCTAGAGTAGCTAAAATATTATAAATATTACTTTGAAAATCATTAGAAACCAAAAAGTATCTATTTTTGTTATTTAATTGTATAATAATTTTATATTGTTTATCTTCTCTACTAATATTAATAAGTTTAATATTTGAATTTTGACTTTTAATACCAAAAGAAATTATTTTTATATCTTTTTTATAAGCTATTTTTTTATGCAAATTAAAAAAATTATCATCAGCATTTAAAATTACATAGCCATCAGACCTCGTATTATTAATTATCTCTGATTTAGCTAAAGCAATTTGTTTTATATTTTTAAAATTTTTAGCATGAGCATAATTTATGTTAGTTATAACACTTACATCTGGCTGTATAATTTTTGTTAAATAGTCTATCTCACCTTTTTTATCCATGCCTACTTCTAAAATACCATACTTATCCTTCTGATTTAAATTAAATAGGCTTAAAGGAACTCCAAATTTATTATTATATGATTTTGGTGAAATGCTAACTTTTGAAATTTTTTTTAATACATCTCCTAATAATTCTTTAAGAGTAGTTTTTCCGCAACTACCAGTTATAGCAATTATTTTTGTATTAATGTTTTTTCGAAAAATTTTTGAAGCATAGGTTAAAAATTTTAATGAATCTTTAACTTTTATTTGATATTTTTTATTTAAATTATTTTGAATTCTATTAACTACAGCTAATGAAGCTTTTTTTTTAAAAGACTGTGCTACAAATTTATTTCCATCATTTTTTTTTCCTTTTATTGCAAAAAAAATATCATCTCTTTTAACCTCATTAGAATTAATTCTTGCCTGCCTTAGAGATAATGAAGATGATAACCTATTATTACCAGATAACTCCTTAATTACATTTAATTTTAAATTATTTGATAAATTTAAATTCTTAGTTTTAATCTCTTTTAAAATAATTGTTTTATCTGAAAAATAAATTTTACGCTTACCTATTTCCTGGGTTGTTTCGTGTCCTTTTCCTGCAACTAATAAAACTTGACCTGTGCTTAAATCTTTAATTGCTCTAGATATTGCTTCAGATCTATTAGAAATCTCTATAACTTTTTTTTTATTTATACTTTTTTTTATATCTCTTCTAATCTTTTCAGGATTTTCAAATCTAGGGTTATCATCTGTTAAGTAAATGCTATCTGAGTAATTACTTGCTATTTTCCCCATTTTTGATCTTTTATTTTGATCTCTATTTCCGCCNCAACCAAATAACAAAGAAATTTTTTTATTAGGAAATTGCTCTCGAAGATTCAAGAGACATGTTTTTAAAGCATCAGGAGTATGGGCATAATCAAGAATTACTATAGATTTATTCTTTATCTTACCAATTCTCTCCAATCTTCCATTAACAGATTTAAGTTTAGGAATAGTTTTTAAGATATTTTCTAAATCTATATTACTATTTTTGGCAGCAATAATTGCCATCAAAATATTTTTTAATTGTATTTTTCCAATTAAATTTAAATCTATANTTTTAATTTNATTTTTATATTTTATTTTAAGTTTTTGAGANTCTCCANTAAAACTATGTGATAAAATTTTAAAANTNTTTNTTTNATCATNTATNGTTTGTAANTTTAATTTTTTTTTGATTNTAATTTTTTTTAATTTTTTAAACTCAGGTATATTTTCATCTGTTATCACTTTTCCTTTTTTTGCTATTAAATTTTCAAATAAATAAAATTTTGATTTTAAGTAATTTTTTAAATTCTTATGATAATCTAGATGATCCTGAGATAAATTTGTAAATATTCCTGAACTAAACTGTAAACCATCTAATCTATTTTGTTTAAGACCATGGCTAGATGCTTCCATAATTACATTATCTATCTTNAAATTNTTAAGTTTTTTTAATATTTGACCTANNTGTATTGANTCAACNGTNGTATTAGATAAATCTAAATTAATNTTNTTTGATTTAACTCCTAAAGTTCCAATTGAAGCAACTTTTTTATTATTTAATTTTAATATTTGATAATAAAAATCTGCAACTGANGATTTTCCGTTTGTNCCAGTTACTGCAATTAAATTTTTTGGTCTTTTGTTGTAAATTTTAAATGAAATTTCAGCTAATAATTTTCTAATNTTTTTTGTATGAATAAATAAAATTCCATTTTGAAATTCTNTAACTTTATTTTCGGTAACNATGATTTTNGAACCTTTTTTAATTGCTNTAGNNATAAANTTATTACCATCAATNTTATTNCCTTTNATAGCAAAAAAAATATAATTTTTTTTTATNTNTTTTGTATTGAATGAAATATTTGAAAAAAAAAAATTTTTATAATTATTTTTTATATTTTGAAAGTAATCTCCTAAGAGCATAATTAATTAATNTCTAAATAATTTGTGGCTAAAATAGGCCCAATTTTATCTATTATTTTTCCTGCNACTTCTACTGATGTCCATCCAGCTGTATTATACAANGTTCCTTTCCANCCACCTTTTTGGTGTCTNTATTTATAATAATAATCTTTTGCTTTTTGAGGNGTGTCTAACATCACAANAAATACNAATTGTGGATTTGAAGTTGGAAAAATTGATGCAAATGTATTTATCNTAGCTTCAGAATAAGTACCATCTTTAGGTTGATCTGCTGTACCTGTCTTNCCNCCAATTTCATAGTGTGGTACGTNTGCAAATTTNGCTGTGCCTTCTTCTGTATTAACAATTTTTCTTAAAGCACTAACTACTTGTTCNGANACTNCTTTTTTTAATAATCTNGTTCGCTTTTTATTACNTTCNAAACTTTTATTGACTAANGNTGGGTTAATATCAAANCCACCATTAGATANTACTGCATAACCTTTCGCCAACTGGAGAATTGTTGTTGCAATACCATGACCAAAAGAGGCTGTAGCTAATTTACATTTTCCAAAATCATAATTTTTTTGTGGAGCCACTTCTTCAATATCAAAATTGATTGGGCTCAATACCCCAACTTTTTCTAAAAAAGATTTATATTTCTCTGGTCCAATTTTTTGTGCAATTCTAACTGAACCAATATTTCCTGACCTAATTAAAATTTGTTCGGCCGTTAAATTTGATGGAATCTCATTATCATATTCNCCTATTCTNTGNTTATCACATCTAATAGATTTTGGTAAATCAATAAACTCAGTTTCAGGTTCAATTAAATCATCATTTAAAGCACTNGCAAATGTAAAAGTTTTAAAAACTGAACCTAATTCATAAGTTCCCTTGGTAATTCTATTAATGAAATTAACATCAATTATATTTTGTCTTTCATTTGGATTAAAATCAGGCAATGAAATGAGTGATAATATGTTTCCATTATTTACATTCATTAAGATAGCAGCGCTACCCTTGCTTTTAAAAATTTCTTGATATTTGGTTAACTCTTTTCGAATTAAAAATTGTAAATCTTTATCGACAGTAAGTTTAATTGGTTTTTTAGATTTTATTAAAATTTCATTAAATGATTTTTCCAATCCTGAAATTCCATTATTATCATCATCAATCTGACCTATTATATGACTAAAAAGATTTTTTTGAGGATACATTCTTAAAACTTTTTCTTCGGGCTTAATAGATTTATCTCCAAGCTTCATTATTTTTTCATAATTTTCCTCTGAAATTTTTTTTTCTAAATAAAAATATTTTTTTTTATTTATTTTTTTTTCTATTTCATCGAAATCTTTATTAGGAAATATAATATTTAAACTTAGTAACAATTTTTTTTTATCAATTACTTCAGATGTTTTTATACCTATATCAATTGAATTAACTGTTTTAGCTAAATAATTACCATTTATGTCTATAATGTCAGCTCTATAAAGCTTATTATTAATAGAAGGAATATTATTATCTATTTTAGATTTTCTCGACCCTAAATGAATTAGATGAATTATATAAATTAGATAAATAATAAAAAAAACAAAAAAAATAAAGGCAACTCTATTAAATTGAATATTTAAATTAGTCTCATTTTTTTTGTAAGCAAAGTTACTTTTATAATCTTCTAAAATAAATTTTGATCTAGATTGATTCATTGTTATTTTATTATTTTTAAATTTTGAATTATTCTTTCTTTCTTTTTAATTTTATATATTTTAATATTTTGAATATCTTTCTGTATTAACTCGTTCTCAAAATATGAAGATTGATACTCCAGTAATTTTTCTGAGGAGCTTAAATAATCATGTTCTAATTTAATTTTTTCAAATTCTGAGTTCAAAATTCTTAAATTTTCTTTTAGTGTAAAAATTTCATCTTCAATTTCTTTTGCAGAATTTTTAATTATTGCAGTTGATAAGATTAATAAAAAAATGACTAATATTAAGCCAAATTTTTTCATAACTTGTCTCCAAAATTTTCTATTTCAATTAAATTTTTAAATTGATTTTGAATATCAGTAGTAAAATCATAAAAATCTTTTTTTTTGATTACGTATCTTAATTTTGCTGATCTAGATGGTAAATTTTCTTGTACTTCTTCTTCTGAGGGTAAAATTGCTTTTTTTTCAATTAATTTAAATAAAGTTTCTGATTTTTCTGTAACTGGAATATATCTTGAAATACTTTTGTTTTCAGAAAGACTTTTAAAAAAATATTTTACTATCTTGTCTTCTAATGAATGAAAAGTTACAACAGCTAAAATTCCATCTTTCTTTAAAATCTTTGCTGCATTAATAAGGCCAAAAATTAATTCACTAATTTCTTTATTAACTAAAATTCTGATTGCTTGAAAAACTTTAGTAGCACTATGAACTCTAAAATTTTTTTTTCTCTTTGTTTTATCTATAATTTTTACAAGATTTTGGGTATCTATTTTATTTTTTACTCTCTCTTTAATAATATTTCGTGCAATATATTTACTTTCTTTTTCTTCTCCAAAAAATTTAAATATCTTTTCTAAATCTTTTTCATCTAATTTGTTTATTACATCTTCAGCTGAAAAACTATTTAAACCCATTCTCATATTTAATTTTCCATTAAAATCAAAAGACAATCCTTTTTTTGGATCTTTTATTTGAGTATAGGAATACCCAAGATCAAAGATCACTCCTTTAATATTTTCTTTTTTTAGTTTTAGATTTTTTAACTGACTAAATTTAATATTTTTAAAAATAAATCTATCTTCAAATTTATCCTTTATTTGTTTGGCTTTTTTTTCACTTTCAGAATCTCTATCAATTGCAATTACTTTTGTATTATTAAATTCTAAAATTTTTTTTGAATATCCACCTTGACCAAAAGTACAATCAATAAATGTGCCACCATATTGAGGGGAAATAATGCTAATAATTTCTTTTAGCAGTACCGGATAATGTTTTATTGCATCCGGCACTATGGTGGCATCCATTTATTTCTTTGAAGACCATTAATTCTTTTGTCTTCTTAAGAAAGCTGGTATCTCAAGATCATCTTCTTCCTCTTCAGATGATAATAAATCTTCAGGACTTGAGTTTTCATTCTCTGAACTAAATAAATCTGGTGAGTCTGAATCTACGCCAAATTCTTTTAAATCGTTAGAAACTTCTTCTTCAACAGTTTCACTTTGAATTGGTTCTAATGCTTCTTGAGTAAATGATTTTTCCATCTCATTAACCGAGCTGTCTTCGACAACATTTTCCATCTCAGAATTTGTACTATCTAAATTTTCTTCACTACTAATACTTTCATGAGAACTTTGATTTTCTTGTTCTTGAACAACCTCATTTTCAAGTTTTAAAGCATTAGCTCCGTGCGAAATAGGATTAAATGCCGTATTTGAAAAATTAAATGCTCCAGATGATCCGATGTTTGAAAAATCTGAATAACCTGGATTTCTATTATGAATACGGTGAACCATATTAATAACTGACTTGGTCTCAGGTTGCTGGCCATCAAGAGAAGTTGCAACAATTGAAACCCTCATTTTGCCATCAAGTTCTGAGTCAGTAATAGCACCAATAATAAGTTCGGCTTCTGGGTCTACTTCAGCTCTTACCTTGTTAACTGCCTCATCGACTTCAAAAAGTTTAAGATCTTTGCCGCCAGTGATATTTACTAATAAACCTTTCGCGCCTTTTAAAGTGTAGTCGTCAATTAATGGATTACTAATTGCCATTTCAGCAGCTTTAAGAGCTCTATCTTCTCCTTCTGCTTCTCCGGTTCCCATCATTGCTTTACCCATTGAAGCCATAACTGTTTCAACATCAGCAAAATCAAGATTAATTAAACCAGGTCTTACCATTAAATCAGTTATACTTTGAACTCCATGCATTAATACATTGTTTGAAAGATTAAAAGATTCTTCAAATGTCGTTTGTTCATTTGCAATTTTAAACAAATTTTGATTAGGAATAACTATTATTGTATCGACATGCTTTCTTAGTTCTTCCAGACCTTGTTGAGCTCTTTTCATTCTTGATGGGCCTTCATATAAAAATGGAAGAGTAACAACACCTACTGTTAAAATATTTAATTCTTTTGCAGCTCTAGCTATAACATGAGCGGCACCTGTTCCAGTTCCTCCTCCCATACCTGCTGCAATAAAAACCATATTTGCACCTTGAAGTGTATTAACAATTTCATTTAAAGATTCATCAGCTGCAGCTTGTCCAATATCAAGTTTTGCACCAGCGCCTAAACCTTTTGTTAAATTTAAACCAATTTGAATTCTTGTTTTAGCTTTACTTAGTTTTAAATCTTGAGCATCTGTATTGACCGCAATAAATTCTACTCCTTGCAAATTGTGTTCGATCATTTCATCAATAGCATTTCCTCCGGCTCCTCCTACTCCAAGAACCAGTAGTCGTGGTTGCAACTCTTTTATTTCTGGTGTTTTAAAATTAATTGTCATCTTTTATCCCCTCTATTATTTATTAAGTTGATGCTCCCATTTAAGGCTGGCTCGATTTAAATTTGATTTTTTTCTTGCATTTACCTTAAATTTTTCAAAAGTTGCTGGTTCCCATATTTGAAAAGTTTGGCCTTGACCAACAAACAACATGCTATTTTTTATTTTTGCATGTTTTAATAATTTTGTAGATAGTGAAATTCTTCCCTCACTATCAAATTGTAAATTTGTACTTTCTGCTAATATTGAAGTTGCAAAATAATCTCTTTTTTCCTCAAAAGGATTTAAAGAGTCAATTGCAGATGAAATTTTTTCAATTCTATCTTGAGAACATGCTTCTATTGATGAATTATTAAAAGATGGATAACAGATAATACCGTTGTATCCTAAATTTGACAAATGTGATCTGAAACTAGCAGGCACTGAAACCCTTCCTTTTTTGTCCAATTTGTTTTCGTAAGTAGATAAAAACATATTCCATAATCTCCCTATTTGGGAATATTTGGGATACTATGGGCTTTTTTTATTCGTGTCAATACCTGCAATTTAAATATATATATGCTAATAATTTTGAATAATATAAGGAAAGGATGTCATGGCTGACCCAAATAAATACAAGTCTGTTTCGGTGCCTATGCCTATTGAAACTTATAAAGTGTTAAAATTACTAGGAAATGAAGTTTTGGTGGAAGCAAAATTAACCGTAAGTTCTACGATTGAAGTTTTAGCAAAAAAAGAAGCTTAAAAATTGGGATTAATTAAATCTAAATAATTTGCCAGATAAACTATAAGCCGGGTTCTGTCATTTAAACCTATCATTTATCTAGGCTCAAGATCACTCTTAAGCTCAAGCGACTAACCCTGATGACGAGCCAAGAATTACTTTTTGTTTTTCAACAATGTCATCTCTACTTAGTCTTGCTCCCAGTGGGGTTTTCCAGCGTTCATTGTTACCAATAGAACCGGTGTGCTCTTACCACACCTTTT
>NHKK02000030.1 GCA_002169475.2 Candidatus Pelagibacter sp. TMED239 | reverse complement strand
GGTATTTTCATATTTATTCCCGGTTAAGCCACCACAGTAATTTCCAATTAAGGACCGGAGGTATAAAACCAACAACTGTGTGCGTGTTAATTTAATTTAGCAATTATGTACTAAGATTTTTTATATTAAACAAGTGTTTATTTATGTTATTGTGCATGAAATTTCTCTTTTTCTTAACAGATTGATAGATTTTCGATCTAAATTCCTAGTATTTTTAAGTCTAAATTTTAAGCTTTTATCATCGATAGATAAATTAATATTAATCACTGTTTTACCATCTGCATTTAATAAATTTGAAATTTCATAAATTTGCTCTTCAGATTTTACTTCAAAAAAAACTTCGTTAATTGGGCTGCTAAACAAATCTTTTAAAGACGCAATTTTTTGGACATTTACTCGTCTAAATCTATTTTCATCATTTGAAATATTTTTAATTAAAGTTAAAATTAATGAATTACCTTCTTTTAAAATCTCTCTATTCAATTCTAAAATATCTGAAAATATAAATAATTCAAAAACACTATTTAAATCAGTTAACTTTAATATAGCATAAGAATTTCCTTTTGCAGTTTTTCTTTCTTGAATTTTTAATAAGGTTGCTGCAATATTTGCATCTATAATCTCATTACTTGAATTAAAAATAGAATAATCTTTGATTTTATAATCATCAAAAATTTCAGTGAATTGATTAAGTGGATGATCTGAAATAAAAAAACCAACAGCTTCAAATTCTTTTGATAAACGTTCTTCAAATTTCCAATCTTCTATATTGTTAATTATATTATTTTGATTTTCTTCATCTTCTGCAAACAAATCAATTTGATTAGCTGCTTTATTTTCAAAAATATTTTTAGTTTTTGATATAAAATTTGGAATAGATTCAAATAATGATTGCCTATTTGGATTTAAACTATCAAAAGCACCTGCTTTAACTAAACCTTCTAATTGAAGTTTATTTATATCTTTAGGATTAACTCTATTTAAAAAATCATTTATAGATTTAAATTTTCCATTTTTGGTTCTTTCATCAACTATATTAGAGATAGCATCATAACCTACTGCTTTTATACCTCCTAAAGCATAATAGAAATTATCATCTATAGTTCTAAAATCTGCAAAACATTCGTTAATGTTGGGTCTTATTACATTTACATTAAGTCTTATTAATTCTTCATAAAATTCACTTAATTTAGTTTGATTTGAAATATCCATTGTCATTGAAGCAGCTATAAATTCTTTTGGATAATAAGTTTTTAAAAAAGCTGTTTGATATGAAATTATTGCATATGCTGCTGCATGACTTTTATTAAAACCATATTCTGCAAAAGGCTCTATCTTTAAAAATATACCAGCAGCAACGTCTTTAGGAATTCCATTTTTTATAGCACCAGAAATAAAACCTTGTTTTTGTTTTTCTAATTCTGCCCTTTTCTTTTTACCCATAGCCCTTCTTAAAAGATCAGCTTGTCCAGCAGTAAAACCTGATAATTTTTGAGCTATTTGCATTACCTGTTCTTGATAAATAATAACTCCATAAGTTGGTTTTAGAATATCTTCTAAAAACGGATGAAGGTAATCTGGAGATTTTTTGCCGTGTTTACAATCATTATATGTAGGAATATTACTCATAGGACCGGGCCTATAAAGAGCAACCAGAGCTATAATATCTTCTATATGATTTGGTTTCATTTGAACTAAAGCATCTCTCATTCCGGTACTTTCAATTTGAAACAAGCCTACAGTTTTACCTGTTGATAGTAAGTCAAAAACTTTTTGATCTTCATAATCAATTTTCTCTATATCAAAGTCTTTATTTGACTTTTTAATTAATTTTTGTGTATTGTTAATTACTGTTAGTGTTTTTAAGCCCAAAAAATCAAATTTAACTAATCCAGCATTTTCTGCTGAATACATATCAAATTGGGTTGACGGTAATAACAAATCTGCAGAAATGTCTTTATATAACGGAACTAGTTCAGTAAGTTTTTTATCTGCAATGACCACTCCTGCTGCATGAGTTGCTACATTTCGATTTAAACCTTCTAACTTTAAAGATAGATCAGTCAACTTTTTAACTCTAGGATCTTCATTAACAAGTTTTAGCAATCTAGGTTCACCGGCTATACATTCTGTCAAATTTTGAGGTCTTGAAGGATCGAAAGGTATCATTTTTGAAATACTATCTACAAAACCATAAGGTAAACCCAAAACTCTACCTACATCTCTAATAACCATTCGGGCTTTTAATTTTCCAAAAGTTATAATATGAGCAACGCTATCTTTGTACTTTTTTGTAAGATATTCAAAAACTAGATCCCTTTTTTCCTCGCAGAAATCAATATCAAAATCAGGCATAGAAATTCTGTCAGGATTTAAAAATCTTTCAAAGATTAAGTTGAACTTAATTGGATCAACATCAGTAATTGAAAGGCACCAAGCTACTAATGATCCAGCACCGGAACCTCTTCCGGGTCCAACTGGAATATCGTTATTTTTTGCCCATTTAATATAATCAGAAACAATTAAAAAATAACTTGAATATTTCATTTCAATAATAATAGACAATTCATGATCTAATCTTGCCTTGTAGTCTAAAAAAGTTTTGTTATTTTCAAGTTCACTTGAATTAACACCAAATATTTTATCAAATTTAATTTTTAAACCATCTAATGAGTCTTTTTTTAAAATTTTGTCAGCATTACCACCTTGTTCAGAACTTATATTTGGTAAAACTGGGTTCGAAAACAAAGGTCTAAAGTTACATCTTAAGGGAAAATTATAGTTATTTTCCAAAGCTTCTGGTAAATCAGCAAATAATTCAGACATTTCAGAATTATTTTTAAAGTAATGTTGATCGCTAAATCTTATTCTATTTTTATCATTAATGTACGATTTATTTCCAATACAAATAAGAGCATCATGAGCTTCATGCATATCTTTATTTAAATAAAAAACTTCATTTGTAGCAATTAAAGGAATTTCTAATTCTAAAGATTTATTTAAATTAAATTTTTCAAATCCTATTTCATTTTGATCATTATGCCTTTGAATTTCCAAATAAAATCTATCCTTAAATTTTATTTTTAACTTTTCATACAAATTTTTTATTTCAATAAATTTACCTTTTTCAAATAATTTGCCAAATAACCCAAAAACTGTTCCAGAAAAAATTGATACACCTTTATTTTCTTTCAATAATTCATTAAAGTCTAGGTGTGGATCAGATAAATTATCATTCTTTAGATATGAAATTGATGATAATTCAATTATTCTTTTATAACCATCTTCACTAAGGGCAAATAAAGGTAACAATCCAATTGTATCTTCAAATTTAAAATTTATTTGAGTTCCTATAATTGGTTGAGTACCAACTTTTGAAATTTTTTCAGCAAATTCTAAAGCGCCACATAAATTTACTGTATCGCAAAGACCGATTGATTTAATTTTATTTAACTTTGAATGTTCCTTTAAATCATCAATTTTTAATGCACCTTCACAAATTGAATATTGCGAATGAATTTTTAAATGGTTAAAATTTTGTGTTAAAGACTCAGACATTAATAGATTTTATATTACCATCTGACATCTCTAAAAGGCAATCAGCCTTATTGGCAAAAAATCTATTATGAGTTGCAAATATTATCAATCTATTAGGTTTTTTCTGAGTATTTAAAAGTTCAAATATATCTTTTGCATTTTTTAAATCTAAACTTCCAGTAGGTTCGTCTGCAAGAATAATTTCAGGATCATTAATTATTGCTCTAGCTATCGCTACTCTTTGAGACTCTCCACCAGATAATTGTGATGGAAAATGATTTAACCGATTTGATAATCCAATTTTTTTTAATAAATCTTCAGCCTTTGATATTGCTAAATCCTTATTATTATTAATTGATAAACACGCTAAATAAACATTTTCTAGTGCCGTAAAGTCAGGGAGAAGGTTGTTCTGTTGATAAACAATACCTATATTTTTTGCTCGAAAAATATCATTTTTTTTACTGTCGTTAAAGTTTACTTGTTTCTTATTAAATTTAATTGTTCCTAAAGTTGGTCTATCAATTAGTGAAATTAAATTTAATAAAGTTGATTTTCCTGAGCCTGAAGGTCCCATTAATGCATAAACTTTACCTTTTTGAAATTCGTATGATAATTTTTTTAATACATTTATTTTTTTTTCAGTAAAAAAACTTTTAGAAATATTTTTTATTTGTAGAAAACTATTCATACTTTAAAGCCTTGATGGGGTCGAGTTTAGCAGCTTTAAACGCAGGAAATATTGAAACAATTATTGTTATTAATATTGAACAAATTGATATTATAACAATTGATGAAAAATTTATCTCTGATGGCATTTTACTTAAAAAGT
The DNA here is from genome assembly GCA_002169475.2 of Candidatus Pelagibacter sp. TMED239. The sequence continues at coordinate 16,490 of NHKK02000030.1, read as the reverse complement.
ATATTTCTTCTGGAAATAAACTTATATTGAATGTAGAACTTAAAAATTGTCTAAAGTTTTCTATATAAAGTGAAAAAGTAACTCCTAAAAAAATTCCAAAAATAGTTGCTGTGGTACCTATTATAACACCAATTAAAAAAAAAACTTTTATAATTGATTTATTCAAAACACCAATAGATTTTAAAATTGCAATATCTCTAGTTTTATTTTTAACTAAAATTGTTAACCCAGAAATAATATTAAAAGCAGCAACTATAATTATTAATGATAGTATTATAAACATAACGTTACGTTCTACTTTTAATGCAGAAAATAATGAATTATTCATATCAGCCCAAGTATAAATAAATTCATCAATAAAAATTTTTTTAACTATTTGTTTTTGATTCTCAATGTCTTTTGGATTTTTTAAATAAATTTCTAAATTCCTGTTGTTAAATTCATAAGAAAAAAATTCATCTAATGTATCAAGATTTATAATTGCTATATTATTATCAAAATCGGCTAAACCACTATTAAAAATTGATGTTATAATAAAAGTTTTTTGTTTGGGCATGCTACCAATTATTGTTTCAACACCAGAAGGAGACATTAAGGTAATTTCATCACCAATTTTTAGATTTAAAGAAAAACTTAATTCATTTCCTATAGAAATAGAATTTTTAGTAAGCTTTGATTTATCACCTTTAAATTTTTCATTTTTTATTATTTCTAAATCCGAAAACTTGTTACTTTTATATCCTCTTAAAATAATTCCTTTAGATGTATTATTTTTTAATATTATTGCTTCACCAGAATTACTAAAAATCATGTTTTTTGCAATTGATCTTAAATTTTTATTATTCAATTTAATTAGATTAATACCTTCCTGACTATATGGTTTGACAGTTATATGAGAATTAAATCCAACAATTTTATTGATTAATTCTGTTCTAAAACCATTCATTACTGACATCACAATAATTAAAACAGCAACCCCAAGACTTATTCCAATAAAAGAAAAAATTGAGATAACATTTAAAAAGCCATCTTTCTTTCTTGCTTTTAAAAATCTAAAAGTAATTTCTTTCTCTAATGTAGAAATCAATTCGAAGCTTTTTGTTTTGTTATAATTTCAATAATTTTATCTAAAGATAAGTTATGAGACTCCTCTCCAGTTTCTTTAAATTCTAGGAGATCACCTTCAGATTTTTTTCCAATAATTATTTGATATGGAGCACCAATTAAATTCATTTTTTTAATTTTAGATGAATAGTTTTCATCTGTATCATCAATGATTATCTCAATGTTATTGCTGCTTAATTCTTTATTAATATTGATTGCTTTTTCTAATGCAGATGTATCATTTTTATTTATCATTGGAATAAGTCCAACATCATATGGAGCAACAGACAGTGGCCATTTCATGACTTCATTTTTTTCATCATATTTTGCTTCTATAATTGCACCCACTAGTCTGGAAACTCCTATTCCATAAGAGCCCATTTTAACAAAATCTTTTTTTCCACCAGGCAAATCAACAGCTGTATCCATCGCTTTTGAATATTTATCACCAAAATAAAAAATATGTCCTACCTCAATACCTTTTGTTATCAATCTATTTTCTTCATTTACAATTTTCTCAAATTCATCTTTGTTAAATTTTTCATCAGTGACTGCATAATATTTTTCATACATTTTTCTCATCTCTTCTAATGAGGATTTTTCTAATTTTGTATTGTCACAATTTAAATCAAAAATTCTTTTATCCGTAAAAATTTTACTTTCTCCTGTATCTGCAAGAATTATAAACTCATGAGATAAGTTTCCACCTATTGGCCCTGTATCTGCTGCCATAGGAATTGCTGTTAATGACAATCTTTTAAATGTTCTGAGATAAGATAAAAAAAATTTATTATAAGGAAAAATTGCCTCATCATCTGTAACATCAAAAGAATATGCATCTTTCATATAAAATTCTCTACCTCTCATAATTCCAAATCTAGGTCTTATTTCATCTCTAAATTTCCACTGAATATGATATAAAAGCTGAGGTAATGATTTATATGATTTTATTGAAGATCTAAAAATTTCAGTAACCTGTTCTTCATTTGTTGGTCCATAAAGCATTTCTCTATTTTGACGATCTTTAATTCTAAGCATCTCTTCACCATAATCATCGTATCGACCACTTTCTTTCCAAATTTCACTTGACTGAATTGTGGGCATTAATATTTCTTGTGCTCCAATTTTATCTTGTTCTTGACGAACAATATCTTCAATTTTTTTCATCACCTTAAATCCGAGTGGTAACCAAGAATAAATACCTGCTGATGCTTGCTTTATCATTCCCACCCTAAGCATTAATTGATGTGATTTAATCTTTGCTTCTGAAGGTATATTTTTTAAAATTGGTATAAATAATTTCGATATAAGCATATTTAACAATAATATTTCTTAAATTAGAATATTCAAATTAAATTTTTACCAAATTGATATTTGTAAAAGGTTTTTTTCCAGTTTTTTCTTTTGAAAATTTTCTACATGCAATTTTAAGAGCATCAATTAAATTATTTTCTTGTTGCTTACTTCCAATTCTAAATGATTTAGTTGTTTTTTCTATTTCCTCTTCTAAACCGTAAACAAATTCATCTTTTTCATAAACAGGTAAACCTCTAAACGACAATATTGGGTTATTATGAATATTGCCTTTTGGTGTAATCATTATAGTAACTTCTAAATAACCATTGGCACTTAGATTTTTTCTATCTTTAATAGAGTGAGAATCTTCGTCTACACTCACATTTCCATCAAGATATAATTTTCCACTAGGAGCTTTATCATATATTTCAGGTTTTTTTCCCGGATATAATTTAACAATATCGCCATTTTCAACTTGCACTGGGTATGGTACCTGCATTTCCTTAGCAAAATTAATATGTTCTATCATATGTCTATGCTCACCATGAACTGGTATTACACATCTCGGTTTAACCCATTGATACATATCCTTCAAATCTTCTCTATTCGGATGTCCTGAAACATGNATAAATTCNGTNTCTTCNGANATNACTTCAATTCCATNTTTAACTANTTGATTATGNANTTTNTANANTTTNTTTTCNTTNCCAGGAATTATTTTNGANGANAANATNACNGNATCNCCNTNTTCNATAAANACATCTGGNTGANNATANCTAGANATTCTCATCATNGCNCCCATNGGTTCACCTTGACTTCCTGTNCATAAATATACTATTTTTTCTCTTGAAANNTTTTTNGCNTCTCTTGNATCAATTGGNTCAATNNNNTTTTTTAANTATCCACACNGACGAGCTGCTTTNTAAATTCGATGCATTGATCTACCAACAAGNGANATTTGTCTTCCCAATTTTTCTGCACANTAAAAAGCTGTTTCCATTCTAGCAACATTAGATGCNAANGAAGTAATAATAATTCTTTTTTTTAATCGNGACATAACNTTTAACATATTTTTTCTTACATCTAATTCGGAACCAGANCTNCCAACACTAAATACATTTGTTGAATCGCAAATCATTGCTANTACNCCTTCTTCACCAATTTCTTTTAATCTATTTTCATTTATTTTATCTCCNATCAATGGATTTGGATCAACTTTCCANTCACCNGTATGNAAGATNGCTCCAACAGGAGTTTTAATTCTTAANCCNTTAGGTTCTAATATTGAGTGNGTNAGAGTAATGTATTCAATTTCGAATGGACCNAATGATACATTGCCNTTCAATTCNACAATTTTTAAATCTTTTGTNATNTCTATTTTTTTNTCTTTNAATTTTTCTTTAATNAGAACTGCTGTAAATGGAGTTGCAAATATTTTACATTTNAATTTTGGCCATAAGTGTGCAATAGCTCCTATATGATCCTCATGAGCATGAGTTAAAACTATNCCTAATAAATTGTCTTTTCTCTCAACTATAAAACCAGGGTCTGGATAAATTAAATCAACTCCTGGAATAGTATCGTCTGCAAAAGTAACACCGATATCAACCATTATCCACNTATGATNACTTGGTTGACCATAACCAAATAGGTTCATATTCATTCCTATTTCACCGGATCCACCTAGTGGACAAAAAAGTAATTCATCTTTCATATTATCAAAATAATTCTGAAATCCTTATAAGACCGTTAATTGTGATATCTTTATTGTGACTAACTTTCGTATTTATTGATTTTTTAAATAAGCCCGAAAATCCGCCAGTTATTATAACTCTAAAAGATTTTCTAGTTTCTTTCTTAATTAAATTAATAATATTGTCAATTAAACCTGCATAACCCCAAAAAAAACCAGATCTAACTGCAGAGATTGTATCNTTACCAATGATATTTTTAATCTTTTTTAAATTTATTTTAGGAATTAAAGTTGCTTTATCNGAAAGTGTGTTTAGNGACAAACTAATACCTGGTGCAATAATACCTCCAACATAAGTATNTTTTACTATTACATCAAATGTTGTGGCAGTTCCAAAATCCAAAATTATAAAATTATTTTTATTATTAACTAAACTTATAGCATTTGTAATTCTATCAGAACCAACTTGTTTATAACTAACCTTAATATTTATTAGAGATTTTAAATCTAGNTTTTTGACCTCATAACATTTAACTTTAGTTTTTTTAGATAAAAAATTTTTAATCAAATTAAAAGATCTGGGNACCACACTACAAAAAAGTATTTTTTTAATATTTTTATAATNTAATTTAAAATTATTAAAAAATTTATTTAACTTTTTTTGANTCANATTTTTAGTTAAAAANNTTTTCTTTTTAAGTATTTTNTNGCTTNGTGAAACTAAAAAAATTTTAGTTTCGGTATTACCNATATCTCCAAGTATCTTCATTTATATCTTATTTATTTTAAAATTAATTTTATATAATCTTGTNAAATTTTTTTCAAAAAGTTGCTTTAGCTCATTTTCTAGTTTTATTTTACTTACACTTTTATTAATCAATTCAAACAAATTAGTTGTAGGNTAATTTATTAGTTTAGGATTTTTTACCAAATTAATACCNATGCCAACTATTAGAAATTTTTTACCTAATATNGAAATATTTTCTTGTAATATACCNCTNATTTTTTTTTTATTTATCAATAAATCATTTGGCTTTTTAAATACAATTTTTTTTTTATAGTATTTAGTTAATAGTTTTTTAACCAATAAACAATTAACTTTTGTTAAACTTGTTAATGATAAATTAATATTTTTTAATTCATAAAAAAAGCTTACGAACAAGTTTCCTTTATATGAAATCCATTTTTTTCCATATTGNCCTTTTCCTCTTATTTGTTTGTCCGATATGACCATTCCANATTTATNATTTGAATTTTTAATAATTCTAATTGCTGTATTATTTGTACTTATTACTTTTTTAAATTTGAATTTTTTTAATTTCATTAAATAATATTAATTCTNGAAACTAGATCAATCAATTCACTTGGAAAAATAAAGTAAAATAGAATTAATATTGTTGAAAATGTAACAGAAAATTTAAGCCATAAGCTATGATCTCTATCAAATTCATCTGTTTCTTTGTCAAAATAGATAATTTTTATAATTCTTAAATAATAAAATGCAGCAATAACAGTAGATAGCAATCCTACAATTGCCAAGAAATACATAGACTGCTCTAGAACTGCCATAAATACATAAAATTTAGCAAAAAAACCTGCTAGAGGAGGTATTCCAGCTAAAGAAAACAATATAATTAAAAAAGATAAAGATAGTAAAGGGTGATTCCTGGATAAACCAGACAGATCTTCAATATTTTCATAATATTTATTATTTCTTTTGAGCATTAATAAACACGAAAATAAAGCCAAGTTCATAATTACATAAATTGAAATATAAATTATAGAACTTTGTATTCCATCATTACTACCAGTGGTTAAACCAGCTAATGTATAACCAATGTGACTAATAGAGCTGTAAGCGATAAGACGTTTAATATTTTTTTGTCCAATTGCTGCAATCGCACCAAAAAGCATAGAAGCTATTGATAAGAAAATTATTATTATTTGCCATTGATCAATTAAATTTAAAAAAGGTACATATAAAAATCTTATAAAAACTGTTAATGCTGCAATTTTTGGAACCATAGTAAAAAATAATGTGACCGAGGTAGGTGAACCTTCATAGACGTCAGGAGCCCACATATGAAATGGAACTGCTGATATTTTAAATGCTAAGCCAACTAAGATAAAAACAATTCCAAAAGTCAAAGCATATTCATTAGAATTAAGCTGATATGAAATTATNTCAAAATTNGTAGAACCAGAAAAACCATAAATAAGAGAACATCCATATAAAAGTAATCCAGATGATAATGCACTCAACACAAAATATTTTAATCCAGCTTCTGATGATTTTAGCTGATCTCTATTAAATGTAGCTAAGACATAAAGTGCTAAAGATTGTAATTCTAAGCCCATATAAAACACCATTAAATCATTAGAGCTAATCATCACCATCATTCCTAGNACAGAGCTTAAAATTAAGATTGGATATTCAATCTTAAAAATTTTAAAAGTTTTAAGATAACTTGGTGAAATAACTAAAACAAAAAAAGCTGAGATAAGTGTAATAATTTTCATCAAGGATGACATATAATCAATAACAATACTATCATTGAATAAAGTTATACGATCAATACTATAGGTTTCGTTTAATNTAATTATTATTGAAAATAACAATATAAGCAAAGCAATATTGTAAACTAACTTTGAGCTATTTTTTTTAAAAACACCCAAAACTAATAAGAACATAATCGAAAGTGATATAAAAATTTCAGGTAATACTAAATTTATGTTATTCATATTATTTATTTACTAGATTTAAATTATACATATTTATTAAATCNTTAACTGAAACTTCAATTGTGTTAATTAATGGTTCNGGATAAAATCCAAAAAATAATATCGGAANAGCTAGACAANTTAATATAAAATATTCAGATCTATTAAGATCTAACATTTTTTTTAAATCTTCATTAATTAANTTTCCAAAAATTACTCTTTTATATAACCAGAGCATATANGCNGCCCCTAANATNACTCCAAAACTNGCAATTACAGCCACTAAAAAATTATCTTTAAAAGCTGCCATTAGAATTAAGAACTCGCCAACAAATCCACTTGTTCCNGGCAATCCAAGNGCCGCTAATGTAAATATCATAAGTAAAATTGANTATTTTGGAACAACTGTTACCAAACCTCCATAAGTACTNATTAATCTTGAATGAAAACGGTCATAAATAACACCAACACNTAAGAATAAAGCTGCTGAGACTAAACCATGACTTATCATTTGAATAATACTTCCTTCTAAGCCTTGTTGTTGAATTGTAAAAATACCTAATGTTACAAAACCCATATGAGCTACAGATGAATAAGCAATAAGCTTTTTCATGTCTTCTTGCATTAGAGCTATAAAAGAAGTGAAAATAATTGCAATGACACTTAAACCGTAAATTAAAGGNGTAAAAGTTTCTGAAGCAACTGGAAAAAGANCTATGGAAAATCTGATAAAACCATANCCAGCCATTTTAAGCAATATAGCAGCAAGCAAAACAGAACCTGCNGTTGGNGCTTCTACGTGTGCATCAGGTAACCAAGTATGAACTGGCCACATTGGTGTTTTAACAGCAAAGGAACTAAAAAATGCAAGCCACAAAAGNTTTTGATATTTTACNTCAATACCGAGNTCATAAAGTTTANTAACNTCAGTTGTTCCNGAAATCCAATAAATTGAAATAATAGCAACCAACATTAAAACTGAACCAAGTAATGTATATAAAAAAAATTTAAATGCTGAATAAACTCTTTTTGGACCTCCCCAAACTCCAATTATTATAAACATTGGAATTAAACCAGCTTCAAAAAATAAATAAAAAACAACTAAATCAAGAGCACAAAAAACTCCAATCATAAAACTTTCCATAATTAATATGGCGATTAAAAAATCTCTTAGTCTTTTTTTTACAGAATTGTTTACAGAGATAACACAAAGAGGAGTTATAAATGTAGTTAGAATTATAAATAAAATTGAAATTCCATCAACTCCAATTTTATAATTAATAAATCCATCTATCCAATCTCTATCTTCAACGAATTGAAAATTTGATGTTGATTGATCAAAATAAAACCATAAATAAATTGAAATAAAAAAATTTACTGTAGTAACAAATAAAGCAACATATTTAGCTGTTAAATTATTTTCTTCTTTATCCTTGGTAAAAAATAAAAATAAAGCTCCAATAGTTGGTAATAAAATTAAAGAAGAAAGTATAGGAAAGTCCATTATTTAATAATTAAAAAAGTTAATAAAGCTGTAAAGCCTAACAACATCACAAAAGCATATTGATATATAAAACCACTTTGAAATTCTTTTGCCTTAATTGAACATTTTTTAACAAATTTTGAAACTCCATCAGGGCCAAAACCATCAATTATTTTTACATCAAAAAATTTCCATAAAAATAATCCAAATCTTTTGGATGATTTAACAAATACAACTTCATAAAGTTCGTCAAAGTACCATTTATTAATAAAAAAATTATACAAAGGCTTATTCGTATCCGCTATTTTCCTTGATAATTCTTTATTTTTTAAAAATAAATAATATGCAATAGGTATAGATAGAAGCACCAAACATGGGGTTAAAAGCAAGAACCATGTTGGTGGATGGTCTGTACTTAATGGTTTTAAGAATTTAATAGACTCGTTCCAGAAATAATTAATTCCATCATGACCTATGAATAAATCTTTAAATATAAAACCCGCAAATATTGAACCAATAGCCAAAATAACTAAAGGAATTAACATTACAAGTGGTGACTCATGTGTTTCATCAATGTTAATTTCCTTATTATTATATTCACCATGAAAAGTTTTAAAAATTAGTCTCCATGAATATATTGAAGTTAATAAAGCAGTAAGAACTCCAATTGCAGCTGCATAATAGCCAACTGTATTTCCCTTTAAATAAGCAAACTCAATAATAGCATCCTTAGAATAAAATCCTGATAAAAAAGGGAATCCAGTTAATGCTAAAGTTCCAATTATCATCAATACATAAGTGTAAGGTAATTTTTTCCATACACCTCCCATGTTATTAATATTTTGCTCATCCTTAAAAGCATGAATTACAGAACCTGATCCTAAAAATAATAGAGCCTTAAAAAAAGCATGAGTAAATAAATGAAACATTGCAACATTGTAAGCCCCTACACCAGCAGCAAAAAACATATAACCAAGTTGGCTACATGTGGAATAAGCTATGATTTTTTTAATATCATTTTGAACTAAAGCAACAGTTGCAGCAAAAAATGCAGTCGTCATGCCAACTATAGTAATTAAATTTAATATTAAAGGTGAATATTCATAGATAGGTGAACATCTAACTACTAAAAATACTCCTGCAGTCACCATTGTTGCAGCATGAATTAACGCTGATACAGGAGTNGGNCCTTCCATTGCATCAGGCAACCAAGTATGTAAAAAAATTTGAGCNGATTTACCCATAGCTCCAATAAATAAAAGTAAACAAATTAAATCTATCGCTTTAATTTCAATGCCTAAAAATAATAAATTATTATCTACAATAGTTGNAATTTGTTGAAATACTTCTGAATAATTAACCGTTCCAAACAAATAAAAAATTAAAAATATACCTAGTGCAAAACCAAAATCACCTACCCTGTTAACTACAAAAGCTTTAATAGCTGCNGCATTTGCACTTTCCTTTTTAAACCAAAAACCTATTAAAAAATAAGAACATAAACCTACTCCTTCCCANCCAAAAAATAATTGTATAAAATTATCTGAGGTTACCAACATTAACATTGAAAAAGTAAACAATGATAGATAAGCCATAAATCTTGGTTTNTGAGGATCNTGTGACATATAACCAATAGAATAAATATGAACTAAAGANGAAATCAAAGTAACAACAACTAGCATTACAGCAGATACAGGATCAATTAACATTGACCAATTAACATCTAATGACCCTGAATTAATCCAAGTTGCTATTACAATATTGTCTTCATATTGATTAAAAATTACCTGATAGAGCACATATATAGACAAAATGGCTGATATTGAAACAAGTGAACTCGTTACAATTTCAGAATTTCTATCCCCAATGTATTTACCAAAAAAACCTGAAATTATTGAAGCTATCAAAGGGAGGAATAAAATTGAAATTTCCATAATCAACCTTTCAATTTATCTATTTCCTCTACTCTAATAGTTCCAGAGTTCCGATAATAAACAACTATGATTGCCAATCCAATTGCAGCTTCTGCAGCTGCAACAGTTAGAATAAANAAAGTAAATATTTGGCCAGTTAAATCCCCAAGAAAAATTGAAAAAGAAACCAAGTTTATATTAACCGCAAGTAATATTAATTCTATACTCATTAAAATTACGATAATATTTTTTCTATTAAGAAATATTCCAATAATACCTATTGAAAATATAACAGCTCCTAGAGTTAAATAATGCCCTAAACCAATTTCAGTCATCAATTTTAACTCCTTTATTATTTTCAACTTCTAAAATTTCGACTCCTTCAGATCTTTCTCTTGAAATTTGTTTTAAGTAACTTTGTACTTTTACACCTTCTCTTTTTCTAAACGTAAGTACTATAGCTCCAATCATAGCAACCAATAAAATCATTCCACTAATTTGAAAAATATGTATGTAATCTGTATATAAAACTTGACCTAATGAATGAGTATTACTAACACTTGAACTCATCATTAAATTATTTAAATCAAATATATCTGGTTTATATTTCCAGCCACCAACAACAATGATTAACTCAAAAAAAATAACAATACTTATAATTAAACCTATAGGTATATGTTTTGAACTTTCTTCTGATCCAAACCATTGATTTTTTTGTTGAGCAACATTTAACATCATTACAACAAATAAAAATAATACCGCNACAGCTCCTACATAAACAATAAGCATCATCATTCCTAAAAACTCTGCGCCTATCATTATAAANAGACAAGATATGCTAATAAAATCNAAGATTAAAAAAAATACAGAATGAACTGTATTTTTAGATGCTGTAACCATTATTGCTGAAACGACAGCTATAATTGAAAAAATATAAAAAAAAATAGAATGAGCTATCATAGTATTATCTGTAAGGATTATCAGCTTTAATGTTGGCTTCTAGAATATTCTCCCATCTATCGCCATTATCTAATAGTTTCTCTTTAGTATAATAGAGTTCTTCTCTAGTTTCTGTGGAAAATTCAAAATTTGGTCCNTGNACAATTGCATCAACTGGACATGACTCTTCACATAAACCACAATAAATACATTTCATCATATCAATNTCNTANCGNGTNGTTTTTCTNCTACCNTCNNCNCNTTCNGNNGANTCAATNGTNATTGCTTGAGCNGGACAAACAGCTTCACANANTTTACANGCTATNCATCTNTCTTCTCCATTAGGATATCNTCTTAAGAGCATGNTCTCCTCGAAAACGTGGGCTGATTTTACCTTTCTCAAAAGGATAATTAATAGTTTTTTTAGATTTAAATATTTCTTTAATTGCAATAAATAGACCTCCAACAAAGTCTGTCATAAATATAGTTTTAAAAAATCTAGAAAATTTCATAATTAATATGTTGGTAATAGGTTAAAATAAAATAAATAGCTTGAAGTTAAAACAACCCAAATTAGAGATAGTGGTAAGAAGACTTTCCATCCCAATCTCATTAATTGATCATATCGATATCTTGGAACTACGGCTTTGACTAAAGCAAATAGTATAAATAATAATAATATTTTTAATATTAACCATATTGCTCCTGGAATTACTGTAAAAGGATATATTTCTATAGGTGACAACCATCCACCTAAAAATAATATTGCACCCATAGCACACATTAACAAAATATTAGCATACTCACCTAGCCAGAACATTGCATACATCATTCCAGAATATTCTGTCTGGTACCCTGCCACTAACTCTGCTTCAGCTTCTGGTAAATCAAAAGGTGGTCTATTAGTTTCGGCCAATGCAGAAATAAAGAAGACTACAAACATTGGAAATAATGGAATAATAAACCATAAGTTTTCTTGAGCTATTACAATATCACTTAAATTTAATGATCCTACGCAAAGTAAAACATTGATAATTATTACACCAATAGAAACTTCATAAGATACCATTTGTGCTGCAGATCTAATTGCACCTAGGAAAGGATACTTTGAATTAGATGCCCATCCTCCCATAATAATTCCATAAACCCCCAAGGACGAAACAGCAAACAAATAGAGTATACCAACATTTATATCAGCTAAAACTTGAGTTGCACTAAAAGGTATTACAGCCCAAGCAATTAAAGCAAGAGTCATAGTTACAATTGGAGCTAAAATAAAAATTACTTTATTGGAACTTGAAGGAATAATAATTTCCTTAAAAACATATTTTAAAGCATCTGCAAGTGATTGAAATAATCCAAATGGTCCAACTACATTAGGTCCTTGTCTTTTTTGTACAAATGCCCAAATCCTTCTATCTAGCCAAACTATCATTGCAACAGATACAAGGACAGGAATTAGTAAAAAAAATATTTTATATACTTCATTAAAAACTATATATAAATATTCCATATTAACCTTCAGTTCCTGTAGATTTAAAATTTATTTTTGAATTATTACATTCAATCATTGTTTTTGAAGATCTAGCTATAACATTTGAAAAATAATAATCTTTTACAATAATTTTTAAACTTTCATTTTCAAAATCTTTATTGTCAAAATTATCATTTAGTTCTTTATAATTTTTTTGTTTTTCGTTTTGTAAATTTAAATAATTAAACATGCTGCTTTCCAATTCATCTTTGTCATTAAATAATTTTCTATTATTCATAAATTCAGCTAATTCATTAATTATTTGCCAATCTTCTTTTGCTTCACCTGGGGGATATGATGCCTTTTGAGCTTTTTGTATTTTACCCTCTAAATTTGTAAAATAACCATCTTGTTCTGTATATGCTGAGCCAGGTAAAATTATATCAGCTATTTCGGCTCCTTTATCGCCATGGCTTCCTTGATAAATTATAAATTCATCTTTCTTGTTAAAATCTAAATTATCTTGACCAACTAAATATACAATATCAAATTTATGATTTTTTAAATCATCAATTAATTTACTTTTATTATTAACTATTCCAAGATCATAATTACCAACTGTAGAAGCGTCACATGATAAAACATTTAAAGAATTCCATTCATCAGTAATTTTATTGTTTTTAAATAAAAAATTTTTAATTTTATTAAATAAATATTCTGATGAGTTTAAGTTTAAAAAAGAGTCACCAATGATAATTAAAGGTTTTTTTGCTTCTAAAATTTGATTTGAAATTTTGTTATTACCATCAAAAATTTCATTTAATGTTTGGGTTTGACCATCCAAACTTTCGTAAGGATAGGTCAAATCACCCACATTATTAAGTGAAATAATTTTATTATTATTTTTTAGATATGACTTTCTAATTCTAGCGTTTAATATAGTTGCTTCATATCTAGGATTAGATCCTGCTAAAAAAATAAAATCAGACTCTTCAATTCCATTGATTTTAGAATTAAATAAATAATTCTCTCTTTTATTAATATCTAAATATTGATTTTCAGATCTCGATTCATAATTATTTATATCTAGAGTTCTTTCAAAAAATTCTTTAAAAATATAGCCTGTTTCCATATTTGTAAGATCTCCGACAAATCCACAAATTTTTTCTTTTTTTGTATTTTCAAATTTTGACTTGATAATTTTATAGACTTCATTCCATGAAGCTCTTTCAAATTTTTTATTATATTTAATAAAGGGTGAATCTAGTCTTTGTGTAAGCAAACCATCGCAAGCATATCTAGTTTTATCGGATATCCATTCTTCATTAATGTCTTCATTAATTATTGGAAGGACTCTTTTTACTTCCCAATCATAAGTATCAACTCTTATGTTTGATCCTACAGCATCCATAACATCGATTGTTTCAGTTTTTTTTAACTCCCAAGGTCTAGCCTCAAATATATATGGTTTTGATGTAAGTGCTCCGACTGGACAAAGATCAACTACATTTGCTGAAAGTTCGGATTGCATTGATTTTTCCAAATAAGTAGTGATTTGCATATCCTCTCCTCTACCAATTGCACCAAGTTCAGGAACTCCTGCAATTTCTGTTGCAAATCTTACACACCTTGTACAATGTATGCATCTTGTCATCTGTGTTTTGATTAATGGTCCCATGTTTTTTTCAGGAACTAATCTTTTATTTTCTTTAAATCTTGATTTATCCACTCCATAGTACATAGATTGATCTTGAAGATCACACTCTCCACCTTGATCACAAACAGGACAATCTAAAGGATGATTGGCTAATAGGAATTCCATCACACCTTTTCGCGCTTTTTCTACAAATTCTGTGTTTGTTTTAATATTCATTCCTTCGGCTGCTGGCATTGCACATGATGCGATAGGTTTAGGAGATTTTTCCATTTCAACTAAACACATTCGACAGTTACCTGCTATTGATAATTTTTCATGATAACAAAATCTTGGAATTTCTACTCCAGCTTTTTCACATGCTTGAAGAACAGTTAAACCTTCTTCTACTTCAATATCAATTTCGTTAACCTTAAGTTTAAGCATTTTTTTTATCTAATAAGTGTTGATCAACTAAATAAGGAATATTATTTTTTTTCTGTACTATTGGATCCAAATCATTTCTTTCTGCAATTTCGCTCTTAAAATGTCTTAGAAGTCCTTGAACTGGCCAAGAAGAACCTTCGCCAAATGCACAAATAGTATGTCCTGCTATTTGATTTGTGACATCACCTAACATATCAATTTCATCTTTAGTTGCTTCACCTTTTGCCATTCTTTCAAGCATTCTCCACATCCAACCAGATCCTTCTCTACAAGGAGTACATTGACCACAACTTTCATGTTTGTAAAATTTTGCAATTCTTGCCATACATTTTATAATGTCTTGATCTTTATTTATTACGACTATTCCAGCAGTTCCTAATCCACTTTTTTCCGCAACTAGTGAGTCAAAATCCATAGTTAGTGTTTCACATGTTTTTTTTGGTATTAATGGCATTGATGAACCACCTGGAATTACAGCTTGTAAATTATCCCATCCACCTTCAACACCGCCTGCATGAACTTCTATTAACTCTTTTAATGGAATGTTCATTTCTTCTTCAACGTTACATGGATTATTTACATTTCCTGATATACAAAAAATTTTTGTTCCTGTATTTTTTTCTCTTCCTAATGAAGAAAACCATTTAGCACTTCTTCTTAATATTGTTGGTACTACGGCAATTGTTTCGACGTTGTTAATAATCGTTGGACATCCATAAAGACCAATTAAAGCTGGAAAAGGTGGTTTCAATCTTGGTTGTCCTTTATTACCCTCTAAACTTTCAAGTAAAGCTGTTTCTTCTCCACAAATATATGCACCTGCACCATAATGAATATAAATATCTAAATCCCAGCCAGTTCCTGCTGCATTTTTTCCTAGTAAGTTTTTTTCATATGCTTCATCAATAGCTGCCTGAAGCTTTTCACCATCAATAAAATATTCTCCTCTAATATAAATGTAACAAACGTGTGCTTGAACTGCATATGACGCAATCAAGCATCCTTCAATTAATTTGTGAGGTTCAAATCTTAAAATATCTCTATCTTTACATGTTCCTGGTTCTGACTCGTCACCATTAATTACTAAATAATGAGGTCTCGAACCAATCTCTTTAGGAGCAAAAGACCATTTTAAACCTGTTGGAAATCCAGCACCTCCTCTACCTCTTAATTGTGAAGCTTTAATTTCATTTATTATCCAATCTCTTCCTTTTTTAGTTAATTCATTAGTATTTACCCAGTCGCCTCTCTTTTGAGATGAAGCAACATCACATCCCATATCATTATATAAATTTTGAAAAATTCTATCTTGATCCTTAAGCATTTTTTAAATCCATTAATGTTTTTCTATTATTTTCTGGTTCGTTATTAACCCTGCCTCTATAAGAACCAGGTTTTGGTGTTTCACCTTTTAAAATTTGATCTAAAATTTTTATTGTTTTTTCTTTATCTAGATCTTCATAATAATCATCATTAATTTGCATCATTGGTGCATTTACGCATGCTCCTAAGCATTCAACTTCAATCCATGAACAACTTTTATCTTTTGATAGTTCATATTCATTTTTTGATATTTTTTCTTTACAAGCTTCAACTAATTTATTTGCACCTCTAATCATGCAAGGAGTTGTTGTACAAACTTGTACAAAATGTTTTCCAACTGGTGATAAGTTGTACATAGTGTAAAATGTTGCGACTTCATAAACTTTTATGTAAGGCATATCTAAAAATTTTGCGATGTACTTCATTGCAGCTAAAGGTATCCAGTTATCATTTTGTTTTTGAGC
>NHKK02000044.1 GCA_002169475.2 Candidatus Pelagibacter sp. TMED239 | reverse complement strand
GGTTTCATAACTACTAAAGTTTCTTTTCCTAAAAAATATTTTAAAGTATATTCTTCATCATTGTCAGTTCTAAAAACACTTATGGTGTTTTCACCAATTACTATTTCACCCTCAGCAAGTACTGAGAGCTTATCGCTTCTTGTAAACGAATTATCTAGTTGAATGAATAATATTTCACTGTCATTATTTAGCCAATATCCATAAATATTAGGATTTGTTTCATTAGCAAATAATGTAAAAGAGCTTAATAAAATAGTTAAAGAAAGCAGGAAGTTTTTCATTGTTAATTGTTTGGTTTATTTATTATTGCAAAGATAATTTACATAACAACAATATTCATGCTTGCCTGTTACTAAATTGTAAAGAGATTATTATTTTATTATAGGTTTTTTTGATCTTATTATAACAGAAGTAAAATATATAAATCCTAAAATTACTGAGCCTAAGCCTAAATAATGAAAAAATTCTGGTTCTGCACCTTCAAAAGTTCCTCTAATCCTTCCCAATATTGTTATTGCCATTACAATGCCAACATAATAGAAGAAAACTAAATGGTAAATAATTTTTTTAATCTTACTAATAATGAAAGGATAGATAAGAGTCATTAAATAAGCTATGAATCCTCCTGTTAACCTAATAGGAATAATGGGTAAGTCATTTAGATATACAGCTAGGGCAAGAAATATAAAATGTATATAATGAAGAAAGCAAAATATTATAATGCTATTCTTAAGCTTTTTTTCTGTTTTTTTTTTGATGTATGAAAAAGTAAAATGATAAAAACAGATAAGATAGATAACCAATGATAATCTTCCAGAGTATCTAGCAGAAAGTCTAAATGTCTCTCCCCAATCTTGTGAGAGAACATAGGATACTATAAAAATTACTAATTCAATAAAGAATCCAATAATTAATAGATTCTTTAGGCTAATCTTAGTTATCATTATTTAATTTTATTGAAAGATAATCCAGCTTTTGAAATGAGTCTGTTTAGGATACTATCACCCATAGCAAATGATGGAGTTAACACACCAAATTTATTGTCTAAGTTATCTTTTGCAAGACAAATGGCGCTTTCAGCAAGCATTTTTGATGTAGAACCATAGCCTGGATCCCTATCACCTGTAACTTTGAATATGGCGGGATCAGAATTTTCTTGAAAAACAAAAAACCTTAAATTAAAATACCCACTCTCTCTTTCTTTTTTATTTGGTCCCTCACCAGGTTTAGGGGAGAAAAAATTAAAAATTTTATTAAATAATGATCCAGGTTTTGCAGCAAGAAAAATTAAAGGGATTGAGAGTATTATTCCATTAAGTCGTCCTTTGAACCCTTTGCCTGCCATAACTGCTTCATCATATTTAAAGTCTTTTCCATAATGGTAATTACTTAAAGCATTACTTCTTCTGACTATTTTAGTATTTATTCCAGCCATTAAAAAAGGAGATATCCAGTTCTTAATTTTTTCATCATAAACTACAGATGTTAAATCTCTTTTATCAAGACCACTTTGTTCACCAACTGGGTTTAATCCATATGGATTTGTTAAACTCTTTCTAACTTCTCTATTAGAAGAAGCCTCCTTAATAATATTCTTCATACTAGCATATGTACCACCACTATAAGTTCCTTTTGCACCTCTAACTCGCATTTTTATAGTTAGGTTCTTGCTGGAAATATTCTTATGAATAAAGTAAACTCCTAGGTCAGATGGTATCGAGTCAAAGCCACAGCTGTTTACTATTTTAACTTGATTATTTTTTGCTTCTTCATGATATAAATCAATCATTTTTCTAATCCATTGTGCTTCTCCGGCAAGATCACAATAGTGAGTTCTATTATTTACACAGGACTTTACAAGTAAGGATCCGTATTTTGCATATGGACCTACAGTACTACAAACTACCTTGGTTGTTTTTGACATTTCATTAAGACTCTTTTCGTCAAAACTATCAGCTATAACAATTGGAATGCTATCATCAAGAAATGCATCTCTAATTGAAATGAGTTTTTTCTTATCTCTTCCTGCAATTGCCCATTTTAAATTATTTGAATTGTAGTTTAAGTGTAAATATTCTGCAACGAGCCTTCCTGTAAAACCAGATGCTCCCCATATTACTATATCATATTCTCTTTTATCTTTCATACTATTTATTTTTTAGGGGGACTTAATTCAAACTTGGTTAAAATTAAAAGAATATTTACCTTATAAGTAGATATTTTTTAAAAATGTATAAAAAAATCTTTTTAATTCTTTTTCCTTTTTTTCTGATTAATTGTGAATCAGTTACTTATGACTTGGTTATTAAAAACGGTCAAGTTTTTGATGGATCAGGAACAGAAAGTAAAACTTTAGATATAGCAATTACAGGAAATACAATAATTAAAGTTGGTAAGATAAATTCAGAAAAATCTACTCGAGTTGTCGATGCATCAGGACTCATAGTCTCTCCCGGATTTATAGACACTCATGCTCATTTAGATCCAATGGATAACTTCATAAAACTTTCAGATAGTGAGAGCCATGTTAGGCAGGGTGTTACAACTAGTTTTGGTGGGCCAGATGGAAGAGGGGTGCCATTAAAATATGGGTTTAAGCAGTATTTGGATACAATTGAGAAAGTTGGTGTAGGAATGAATGTGGGTTTTTTAACAGGTCATAATAAAATTAGAAGACTTATAATGAGTCTTGATAATAGAGAACCAACAAATGATGAATTAGAAAGCATGAAGAACCTTGCAAGTAAGGCTATGGATGAAGGAGCTTTTGGTATTTCTACAGGTTTAAAATACCTGCCTGGAAATTTTTCTAAGGTTGATGAGGTAATTGAAATATCAAAAGAAATATCATATAAGGGGGGGATTTATACATCTCATTTAAGAGATGAGGGTTTAAAAATTATTGATGCTGTCAAAGAAGCAATACTCATATCAAAAAATGCTAATATAAATGTTGTTCTTACGCATCACAAGGTTATTGGAAAACCAATGTGGGGAAAGAGTGCACTCACTTTATCTCTTATTGACTCAGCTAGACAGAAAGGAATAAAAATCATGACTGATCAATATCCTTATAATGCTAGTCATACTGGGATAAATGTCTTAATCCCAACATGGGCAAGGGCAGGAGGCAGAGAGGAATTTAAAAAAAGAGTTTCAAATAAGATAACAAAAGAAAAAATAAAGAATGAAATTGAGTTTAATATTTTAAATGATAGAGGGGGGAATGATTTAAATAGAGTTCAATTCTCTAAAGTAGCTTGGAACCCTGAGTTAGAGGGTAAAACTTTAAAGGATTGGGCGTTAATGCGAGGAATTGATCCGTCTGTCAAAAATGGAGCAGAACTTGTTATTGAGGCTGAATTAAATGGAGGGGCAAGCTGTATATTTCATGCCATGGATGAATCAGATGTAGAAAATATAATGAAATATCCTCATACTATGATTGCTTCTGATGGAAGGCTTTCTGAGCCTGGTTTTGGCCATCCTCATCCAAGAGCTTACGGAACTTTTCCAAGAGTTCTCGGTAGATATGTTAGAGAAAATAAAGTGATATCTATGAGTGAAGCAATTTATAAAATGACTTATCTCCCTGCTAAGTCTTTTGGCCTTAAAAACAGGGGTTTAATAAAGAAAGGTATGATGGCAGACATTACAATATTTAATGAACAAGAAATAATTGATAATGCAACTTTTGAATCACCCCATCAATACCCTGACGGAATAAAATATGTAATTATTAATGGGCAGTTTGCTGTTGATGATTATGAATTCATGAAAATAAAAGCTGGGAAGGTCTTAAGGAAAAATCAAATCAATTAGAAGCTCGTTAACAATAGTTAATGTCCTAGGGTACAGTTTTGTTATCGGGGCACAATTAAATCACTATACATATTAAATTTTTATTTATATTAGTATAGTGAAAAAACTTACAGATAAAGATATTCAAATCCTTAAGAAGGACGATCAAAATTTAATTATAAATTATGATAAAATTCTTGCAAAAGAAAAAGTCTTAAAAAGATCACTTAAAAAATTAAATAAACAAAAAGTAAAACTTAAAAATGAATATCTAGAATTGATAAACGAAAGAAAAAAGATTTCTAGTCAAGTAAAAAAAATTTATAATAAAACTTTTATAACTATTTCTGTAGTTTTTGATAAAAGATGGAATACTTATATATGTATATTTAAAAACAGTGACTCTCAAAAATCTCTTTACTTAGGCAAACATGATTTAATTGTGGAGACCCTTGGTCAATATTATAGAAAAGATGAATTTGATAATTCAACTGATTTTTTAAAGTCTGAATTAAAGAAAATTTTATCCTCAATTCAAAATAAGATACTCTCAATTAGCACTGATAGAAAAATTATTATGAAAAAGAAAAAACTAGAAAATATCATTAAGTTGTATGAAGAAAGTGGAAATTGGGATTATTGGTCAATAGACAATTAATATCTATAATTAAAAAATTTATAGTATGAGTATTTTAAAAAATTTATCTATTCTTTGGTCAGTGTTTCTGCTTTTATCTTCTTGTAACCCAAGCAGTAATGATTTTATAGAAATTTCAAGGGAGAAATATTCTAATCAATTATATGGTTTTTGGCTCGGCCAGTCAATTGCAAATTGGACTGGTCTTATAACCGAAATGGATAAGATAGGAAACATAGGTGAAATTAAAACAGGCAACTTTTATACAAGAGAGGACTGGGGAGGGATGGATAGTAGAAGTATATGGGAAGACATGTCAATTGATAAATCAAACATTAAAATTGAATTTAGTTTAAGAACTCAAGATGAAGTTTGGGGATCTGACGATGATACAGATATTGAATATATGTATCAATTTCTTCTTAATTATTTTGATACAAGTATACTATCTCCAAGCCAAATTAGAGAAGGGTGGGTAAAGCATATTAAAGCAGAAGAAGAAAATTATTTATGGGTGTCTAATCAAAGAGCATTTGACCTAATGAATCAGGGCATACTTCCTCCTGAAACAGGTGAGCCGTCCAATAATGAATTTTATAATATGATTGACGCTCAATTAACAACTGAAATATTTGGATTGTTTTCTCCAACTAGACCTGATTTTGCAATTAGAATGGCAGAGCTTCCCATTAAAACTTCAGCTAGAGGAGAGGCTCAAGAAATTGCAGAATTTTATGTAAGAATGCATTCGTTAGCTTCAAATCCAAAAGAATTTAACTCCATAAAAGAGAATATATTTTGGATTGCAAATGAATCAAGGAAGTACTTAAGTGACAATAATTATCCAGCAAAAATGTATGACTTTACAGAAGGCTTATATAATTCTGGTATTAGATGGGAACAAGCAAGAGATTCAATTTATTTAAGATATCAGGTTGAGCAAAAAGATGGATATGACATCACATCTAAAAATCTATATTGTAATGGTTGTTTTGCAGCTGGAATAAACTTTGCATCTAGTCTTGTAAGTCTATTTTATGGAGAAGGTGATATTAAGAAAACTATAAAAATAGGGACTTTATCTGGCTGGGATTCTGACAATCCAACATCAACCTGGGGAGGCTTAATTGGTTTCCTGATTGGAAAAGAAATGATAGAAAAAGAATTTAATACAAGTTTTTCTAGTAAGTTTAATATACATAGAACAAGACAAAACTTTCCAAATAATGGAATTGATTCATTTGATTATATGGCAGCTGAGGGAGTTAAAGTAATTGATAGAGTTGTAGAAAAGGAATTAAAGGGTAAAATAAATTTAGTTAAAAACACATGGGTAATTCCATTTAAATAATAATGAAAAAGATAGTTTTAACAATTGCATTATTTCTTTATAGCATTCCTAATTATTCTCAGAGTGTAGATTTTAATACTAACCTTTTGGGAGGAGCTAAAGAAAAGACGGCATCAATTTCGTCTGGAGATATTGATAATGACGGGGATGAAGATATTATTATAGCAAATGGAAGGCATTGGCCAGGTCAAAATAAAATCTTATTAAATAACGGAAAAGGTGGCTTTACAGTTGAAAGAGATCTTGGTTCAGAAAGATTAACTAGTTACGCTGCTGAGCTATCAGATTTTGATGGAGATGGAGATTTAGATATAGCAGTTGGAAATGATAAAGCGCCAAATTATATTTTCATAAATGATGGAAATGGAAATTTTATTAAATCTAACACATTTGGGAGATCATATTCAAACACAAGAAATATTACATTAGATGATATAGATAATGATGGTGATATTGATATATTAATAACAAATAGAGTTGAATCAAATGAGATATGTTTAAATAATGGAGATGGAGATTTTTCAGAAATAATTCTATTTGGTAGTGCGCAAGATGCAACTATAGATGTTGAAGTATCTGACATGAATCAAGATGGTTTTAAAGATTTAATTCTTGCTAATAGAAATAGTCAGCCAAACTATATATATTTGAATGATGGTAGCTTAAATTTTAACAATAAAATACCATACGGAACAGGCAATGATAATACAAGGTCCATCGAAATAGGTGATTTTGATTCAGATGGATTTAAAGATATAGCTACTGCAAATATTGATGAACCGAATGTTATTTATTTTGGAGATAAGGATAATACATTTAAAAAGAATGTTGTTTTTGACAATTCAAACTCACCTAGTTTTTCATTGGCTGTAAACGATTTTGATGGCGATGGAAATTTAGATATAGTTGTAGGTAACTCTCCTGGTCAAACTGAAATTTATTTGAACATATCCAGTGGTAAAATATGGTTAGAGAATATATTATCAAAAAACAAGTTTAGGACTTATGACATATTAGACATTGATATTAACAAGGATGGCAAAATTGATATTATTGAGGGAAATACTGATGAAAATAATTTTTACTTTATAAATAAATAACAATGATATTACCAGTTAGTTGTAATATTGATTTAGATTTTGATAAGGCAAAAGTATGGTCAATTATCTCAAAACCAGAAAATTTAAATCTTACTCACCCCTTCTGTAAATCCAATATTTCTTTATCATGGGATAACGGTAACCATAGAGATAGTTTAGAATATTTAAATGGTGTAAAGCTATATAGAGATTTTTACAAATGGGATGAAGGGAATGGATATGAACTTAAGATTGGAAAAAAAAATGGGAGAGAATCTATAGTAAAATGGAAATTAATTGATAAAGCAAACTCTAGATCAAGTCTGACTATAACTGTTTTACCAAACATCTACAGTAATAAGAATAAAATAATTTACTTAATAGCTTATTTTTTTGTTATAAAACCAGGTATTTCAAAATACCTTAAGTCAGTTTTGAATGGATATAAATGGTATTTAGTCAATGAAAGCCCTGTACCAAGAAACCACTTTGGATCTCATAAATGGTTCTCTTGAATAATAATGGCTAGTGATTCATGTGCATTTTTTTACCTAAATTAAAAACAGGCATCATAATTCCGATAGATTTCATCATATCAGAGTGAGTGTAATAAACTTTAACTTTTTTATTTTTGAAAGGTTTATATTCAACACCAAAATATGGATTAGTTTCCCTGTCCATAGAATCAGAACCGTACATTGTTGACATATTCATATTCATATTCATGTCCATGTTATGCATTTCCATATTCATAATTCCTGCAACAAGTGAGACTCTTCCAAAATGATATTTTCCATTCAACATAACCATAGATTTGCCATCTGATTCGATGTCAGATATCATTAGCATTCCACCAAGGGAAACTTTTGGAAACAACATGTAGTTAAGGCCAACTCCAATTTGAGAGTTTTCCATATCTAAGTCATATCCTCCCATAACTCCGATATGAGCTTGAGAATATATATTTTGAGTTATTAAAATAATTAATATTAATAGTATTTTTTTCATAATTTTTATAATTTATTTGGGTAAAGAACCGTGACGGTCATAATAGTCTTTATCATAATCTTCTCTCTCTTTGCTTGAAAGGAGCAATGATGCTATTACTAATAACGTCACTATTAGTCCAAACACAAAAATAGAAGCAGTTAAGTCACCAAGAAGTAAATCCCTAATTTGGCCATATCTATTCATTTATCAAATTTATTGATATTAGTGTCAGCAATTTACTCTAACTATCATAATTAACAAAAATTTTGGAATTTTATATTAAACTAAAATTTACATTTGTGTCATGTTAAAGTTGATGAAAATACCAAAACAATATTACCCCGAAATTATATTTTTATTATTTCTTATAGTTATGTTTGCTAAGGTCTACATTCTTATTCAGCTTGCTGACTCAAATTCCTTTTAAGCTATCTTATAAATACCTAGTACAGCCCAGGAACTATGTCCTCTAAAATTGACCAATCCTTAAATACTTTTTCGAGGGCTTTNCGATTATCATCTTGAGAATGAATAATATTAGGAAAAGCAAATAANATTAATGAATATAATATTANAGTTTTTTTTCATTGTAACAATTTATGAAAAAAGGTTTTAAAATTATACCTTAGGATAATGAGAAANTTTTTATTTATAATATCCTTTTTATTANTTAACTGTAAGAGCGATAGTAGTGCTTGGATAACTCTTTTTGATGGAGAAACTCTTGANGGNTGGGAAATGAAAATATCTGGATATGAATTTAATAATAATNATAAAAATACTTTTGNNGTTGGNGATGGAACTATTAAGGTNTCNTATGATGAGTATGATTCNTTTGANANAGAATTTGGACATCTNTTTTATACNAAGAAAAAATTTAAAAATTACCATCTAAAATTNGANTATAANTTTTATGGAGAACATATNAGAAANGAATCNTGGTCATATAAGAATAGTGGAGTAATGTTACANTCTGANGANCCNAAACAAATGTTTATTGACCANGGTTTTCCNGTAAGTGTTGANGCTCAGTTTCTTGGTGGNTCAGGGCANGGTGATAGACCTACATTAAANATGTGNTCCCCTGGNACAGAGGTTNATATAAANACNTCNAATTANAANATNGAACCAAGATTNAAAGCTTCNANGCACTGTATAANNTCTAATTCAAAAACNTATCATNAAGATGATTGGGTTAGCGTTNATCTNGTTGTTTACTCAGATTCAATNATNCATCATATTATNGNNAAGGATACNGTTATTTCATANNCAAANATTANGTTNGGNGGAACATATTTATCTGATAATTTTNNAGATAATGTNGNTGANNCNTTAAAGGAGGGNTATCTATCACTTCAATCTGAAGGTCATCCNATNGAGTTTAGAAATATTATGATTANGGAATTNGANTAATTTNTAAAGAATTTTACCCCAATCACTTCCAGTGTAAATCTCAATAGCTGTCCAAATAATAAATAGAGATGATATTAAAAAAAATGTTATTCCATAAAAAATCCAGAATAGTTTTCTTTTGAGTATATAAAAAAGTGAGCCAATTACTAAGGAGGGAATATTAAGAATAAGTACTATTATAATTGGGTCAATAAGTATAAAGAATTCAAAATTAAAGTTGTTGATTATAAAAAATATTAACCCAAAGAGATAGCTTATTAATAAGTATTTTTTTAACTTTTTCATTTATTTAGTTCTGAATAAAGATAACTTATTTGTTTTAAAAGTTACACCCTAATAATGATTGTATANACTCAACTATAAATTTTTTGTTTTTCTAGTTTTATAGATATTTCTATATTACTATATCTTTTATAAATTAATTAAATTAATATAGAGTTAGTTAGTGCCCCAATATTTATATTGTACCCTTATATATTTTAAAAGATTCTTTTATAAAACAATTTAATTTCTGATATTTTTTTAATTTTAGATATGAGAAAAATTTTACTCTTATCTTTTTTTATTTTTAGTTGTGGAAANGAAATATATTATTTAGATAGTTATAACTTCAGTCAATCTGGCGAATCAACNTATGAAACCAAAGAACTTTCCTCGTCCGAATTAAATTCTGCATCTATTGAAGCTTACCAATTAATTGCTGATGAAATCATTTCTGTTTATTCTAGTGCACTCAATAAAGACAATAGTCTAGGAGGTGTCTCAAATGAAATTAAAGCTCTAGAATTTTTGAATCAAGCTCTGTTTAATTTTGAAATATACACTGTGAACAGAGAGTTAATGAAGATTAATGTTACGGATTCTGATTTTGATCGTAAATCATTTCTAAGAGATAGTATATTAAATAAAGAAAGAATAAAACAAGAAGCTCTAAATAGACAATAACCACTTTCTATTTAATTATATATTAATTTAGACAGCTTATGAAAAATCTAACTCTTTTTATTTTCTCATTTTTTTTAATATCAAGCTCTACTAATTCTGATATAGATAAAAGAATTGACTCTATTATGTCAGANATGTCTATTGAACAGAAAATTGGTCAAATGGCTCAAATTAATTTAACTGTAATTGCTAATGGTCCTGATAAATGGAGTTCTTNTGAACCTTTACAAATAGATAAAGANAGGATTGAAAAAGCAATAAATAAATATNACGTAGGATCTATTTTAAANACAACTAATAATCGAGCAAGAGATATTTCTACCTGGAATAAAATTATTGATGAAATTCAAAGTTATGCTTTATCTTCTGAAACTGCTATCCCGATATTATACGGTATAGATGGTATTCATGGAGCTACCTATATTGATGGTGCCACTATGTTNCCTCAGCAAATAGGNACGGCTGCAACTTGGGATATAAAAAACTCTTTTAATATGGGAATGGTTACNGCATATGAAACACGTGCAGCAGGAATACCATGGAANTTTTCACCTGTCCTTGACTTAGGTCAAGACCCTAGATTTCCACGTCAATTTGAGACATTTGGTGAAGACCCTTACCTAACAACACAGATGGGTTTAGCTTCATTAGAGGGACAGCAAGGAATTGATAATAANATGAATAATGATTTTGTNGTAGCAACTAGCATAAAACACTTTTTAGGATATCAAACTACAATTTCTGGAAAAGATAGAACCCCAAGTTATATACCAGAACATGTTCTTCGCGAANTACATCTTCCTGCTTTTGAAAAAGCAATTAGTCAAGGTGCAAAAACAATAATGATTAATTCTGGTTTAATAAATGGGATCCCTGTTCACGCAGACAAATACCTTTTAACTAACCTATTAAGAGATGAGCTTGGCTTTGATGGAATAATTTTAACTGACTGGGAGGACATNAACAANCTTCATGATAGAGATAAAGTTGCNGAATCTNGAAAAGANGCAATTAAAATTGCNATAAATGCTGGGATTGATATGTCAATGATTCCNTATGACTATGAAGAGTTTTGTGATAACCTTNTAGAATTGGTTAAAGAAGGGGAGATAAGTGAAGCTAGAATTGACGAGTCTGTTAGAAGAATTTTAAAACTAAANATAGAANTAGGTTTNTTTGANAAAAAGAATAAACCAGANTACAGTGATTTTGGTTCNCAAANACATCAAAATTATGCNTATGNTGCAGCAGTAGAATCTATGACTCTTNTGAAAAATGAAAATTCAANCTTACCNATAAANAATAAAAATAAAATTCTTGTTACTGGNCCAAATGGTGANNCAATGAGAACATTAAATGGAGCATGGACTTATTCATGGCAGGGAGAGAAAACTGATTTTTTTGCTGGAGATCATAATACTATTTATGAAGCAATTAAAAATAAATTTATAGATTCAGATGTAAAATACATCCCAGGAATTACTTATCCTATTAATGAAGATTATGATAAGGAGCCAAAATTTGAATATTATGATCAATACGTTGATCAGAAAAAAGAAGCAATTAAATANGCTAATGAAGAGGCTGATATTATTGTTCTTTGNCTNGGAGAAAACACNTATACTGAGAAACCAGGNGACNTAAANNATATTAATCTAAANAGACTTCAAATAGATTTTGCTAATGAAATAATAAAGTCTGGAAAGCCAGTTGTGTTAGTNTTAAATATTGGAAGGCCTAGGTTGATTTCTGAAATAGAATCTAAAGTNAATGCAGTAATTAACATTTACCTTCCAGGAAATTTTGGGGGAGATGCTTTAGCAGATATCCTTTATGGCTCAGTAAATCCATCTGGAAAACTTCCTTANAGTTANCCTCTTTATTCAAANTCATTAATTCCATATAACTATAAACCTGCTGAAGTTCAAAATAATGCCCAAGGNGCATATAATTATGTGGGNGAGGTCAATAATTTATATGACTTTGGATTTGGNTTATCATATACAAGTTTTGAGTATAGTAATTTAAAATTAAACTCAAATCAATTTTCAANAAATGAAAATATTTATTTATCAGTTGATATTAAAAATACAGGAGAAATNGAAGGAAAAGAAGTAATTCAAGTTTATTCGAAAGACCATTATGCTAGTTTGACACCAGATNTTAAAAGGCTTAGAGCATTCAAGAAAATANAATTAAAACCTGGTGAAATTAANAATGTAAAATTTGAAATACAAGTCAAGGACTTAGGCTTTGTTAATTATCAAAACAAACATGTTGTGGAAACCGGTAAGTTTGATTTAATGGTNGGATCTTTAAAATCAGAATTAATAATAAAGTAATATTATGAATTTCACATTAATTGATTATACTGCTTTTGGATTATGGATTTTAATAAGCATTTTCATTTCTTATATAGTTGTTGATAAACTGAAATTTTTTAAAGGAGATAAAAATGTTAAAAAAGTCATGGCTTTTGGACTAATCCTAGGACATCTATTATACCTAATTTGGAAATATATGTTTCTTAAAATAATAGGNAGTTAATAATTAGATTTAAACCATTTATTTAATTGCAACTTCCATTTGTGTATGATGTTATGCCATTAAAATTTGCTGCATAACAAGAGTTAGGATATGTTACTCCATCACATCCACATACAGGCTGATAGATTTCAATACAAACACTAAATTCCTCAATCATAGATTCATCTACACAAGAGTCTTCAACTTTATCTTCAGAGGTACAAGAAGAGATTAAAATCGATAAATATATTAATAGTATTTTCGTGATTTTCATTTACCAAAGATAGTGAATCAAATTATTCAGGACATGAACCCCACAATGGTTTGTAGGAATCTAAAAGAGGTGAATTCACTGAAAAATTTTCAGGCTCTTCGGTAATATTAGAAACACACCAAATAGAAATATTTTGATTAAATGATGTAGCATTTTCAAACATTTTTGACATGCTTGTAGCACTTGAAGTATCCCAGTTGGAAATATTTTGATTGAAAGCGCTTGCTCCTCTAAATAAATCTAACATTTTAGTAACTTTTGAAGTATTCCAATTAGAAATATTTTGATTAAATGAAGATGCATTTTTAAACATGCTACCCATATTATCAACTTTTGAAGTATTCCAATTAGAAATATCTTGATTGAAAGTGTCAGCGTTATAAAACATACCGTCCATATTCGTTACATTAGAAACATCCCAGAAACTAATATTTGAATTAAACGAGTTGTTATTAAAAAAATTCTGAAATATGCTTGAAACGGAAGTTCCAGACATATTAGTTACTAATGTTGTACATAAGTATATATTCCCATTTTTAATCTCATCCTTAATTGAAGAATTATTGACTGCAGTATATGTAACACCGCTAATAATATCTTTATCTCCATTTGCAGCATCTGGACATTTACATGTATTATTCTCAAAATAAATATTTCCAGAATTTACAAAGCCAACTTCATTATTTAACAAGTTATTATTTGTTGAAATATCACTTTCATCGCTTTTACTACAAGAGATTAATGTAAGACATATTAACGCTATATATTTGTACATAACTCGAATTTATAAAAATTAAATACCAGATCACTCAGTATGGTTGTTAATAATTTTATAAATAGTTTAATTCATTTTTGAGGGATTGAAATATTCTTTTTAATTTAATGATGTCTATTCAAAGTAAAATAATATGGGAAGTAAATTTTTTGGAAATAAAAACGATAATAAAGAAACTAACGGGAAACGTCTATCTAAGAGTTCAAATAAAAATTCTAAGAAAAATTTTAATAGTAAGCTTCAATCAAAAGGTGTGGGGAAAGCAAAGATGACAGGTGTTAGAAAAGTTGGAAGAGGGAACTAAAAAACCCCCATTAAAGAATGAGGGTTATTAATTATTCTTAAAATTTTATTATTGAGGAAGTTGAGCAGGATTAAAATAGTAATCCTCTCTAACGATTTCTCCTTTTTCGTTGAACCAATGCTGAATATGTTGGCTAATTGTTTTTATGTTACCTGACTTTTTATTTTTGAAAGTGAAATCAGCCCAGGAAATAACAACTGCTCCGTCTCCATCATAATCTAAAACATCAGGAAAACCACTCTCCCTAATATTTACTATTTCTAAAGTCTCCATATACTGATCAAACTGAGCAAACTCCTCTTCTAAAGTTTTAAACTTATCAATTTCTGAGTTCATCACATCATAAAACATTGTATTCTCAGTGTAATTAGCTTTAATCTTTTCTACATCACCTGTCTTATATGATTGATATAGTAGTCTAACTTTAGATACTAAAGGATGATCTTTATAAATTACACCATTTTCTTTAGTCTCGTATGCATCCCAGTTTTTTTGCCATAAAGCTTGATCATCATTGATCCAAAGTCCAGCAATTTTATCTCCTTTTGCATTCATTCTGTATGTAGCGTATCTGGGCATATCAATATCTAAACCAGTATTCTTATCATATCCAGTTGTATATTCATATGTTTTAACATCAACTATTCCATCTTGCTTATATTCTAATACATCCGGGTAAGACCCCCCATAATGTTTTATTTGAAAGTCTGTGATATTTTTACTTAAATAATTTGATGTTCCTAAAATCCAATTAATATCATTGGACTTTCTATCCTGTAAAGTTCGAACTTGAAAATTTTCTGTTACGAGTTCTTTTAGTTTATCAAGATCACCCGAAGTGTATGCTTCGTTAAATTGGTTTACTATTTCAATAGCAGGATGTTCAATATAAAGTTTTCCGTTAGCCTCTTTTTGAGAAAAAACAGCCACAGAAAATATCATTGTAAATACTAATAATATTTTTTTCATAATGATTGATTTAAAGTTACAAGCCAAAAATAGATAAAAGACTTACATTTGAAGTCAGTTTATGAAAATAATTGATGTTAATTCAGATCATGTAGGTGTAACGGCGAGTAGTCTTTGTATGTTACACTGTTTTTTTACCCCTTTACTATTCTTGTCACAAGCTACTACAGTATCTCTTAACCAAAATATACCTTTTTTATGGCAATCTTTGAATTTTCTTTTTTTATTGATTTCCTTATTAGCCATATATCATACAGTTAAAAATTCCTCTAGACTATCTGTAAAAGTTTTATTAGTTTCATCTTGGTTAATTTTAACTAGTTTAATTATAAATGAATTTTTCGAAATTTCATCTATTCCAGAACTCTACACCTATGCATCTTCAACTTCTCTAGCAGGATTACATGTATATAATTTAAAATATTGTAGATGTGATGATGAGAAATGTTGTAAAGATTAATTTTTAGAGCCCACTTTCTTTAGTCCTCAAGATATGAGAAAGTATGTTAGCGAATTTATTTTTAATTTTTTAGACTTATGAAAAAAGCAAGGTTTTATTTAGTCAAACTTCCCATTATATCAATTACAATATTCTTTTTTTGCTCTATCATTGCTGCATTAATTTATCCAGGATCTCAAAAAGAAATTATTGAATATCAATCAGATAACTACTCTTTTACCCATAATTTTCTGAGTGAATTAGGAAGTTTAAAAACAAACACAGACGAAACAAATTTAGCTATTATTCAAAAAGATAACACCCCGTCCATGCTTTTATTTAATGGAAGTTTGATTTTGATTGGGGCTACATTAATGCTCTTTTACTTTAATTTTAAAAAAGTCTTTGGTCTTATCGGGGACTCTAGCAAGTCAATTTTTTATTCCAAAATTACCATGCCTGTAGGATTACTAGCAGGATTCTTTTATGCTGGAGTTGGATTTGTGCCTCACGATCTTGATTTTGGGGCGCATGTGTTTTTTGCAAATTATGCCTTTCTAACTCTCTTCTTTCTATGTATTCTTCATAGCCTTACGATTTACCATTCTAATTTCCTTAGCAACACCTATGTTCTTGGCTATATAGCTTTTTGTATAGTGCTATTTGTTTATTTGAGAATTATATTTTTTGGTCCTCAGATTGGCCCAGGAAAAATATATAGTGAAGCAGACCTTATGCTACAAGTGATCGCTCAAAAATCAATTGTATTAACATTTATGGCAGCCATCCTACATCAAGTTTATGGATTTAATATACTCTTGAATAAAAAAAGATAAAACTAAACTTCTTTAAACTACAAAAAAAGCCTCACTATGAGTGAAGCTTTAATATTGTTCTGGTAAACACTAATTGAACTTAAGCTCCCCCTCTTGGACTCGAACCAAGGACCCTCTGATTAACAGTCAGATGCTCTAACCAACTGAGCTAAGGAGGAATATAGTCGGCAAATATAATTTTT
>NHKK02000018.1 GCA_002169475.2 Candidatus Pelagibacter sp. TMED239 | reverse complement strand
TTTTCATAAAACTGAGAGATAAAAGAAGAAAGAATATCTTTAATTGTATCATCTGGATCATGCTTAGGATAAAAAGCCTGATTACCCCAGTTTTGTTTAGATCTAAAAAAGAAAACTTGAACACAAGTTTTTCCTGTTTCTTTATAAATACTAATAACATCTGCTTCGTTTAAATTAGTTTGATTAATTTTTTGAGATGTTTGTATTTGAGTTAAAGCCTTTATTCTATCTCTTGCAATTGCTGCTTTTTCATAATCAAGATCCTTACTCGCCTTTTCCATTTCTTTAGATAAATTTTTTTGAATTCTTCTAGATTTGCCAGAGATAAAGTCTATAGCATCGTTTACAGTAGATAAATATTCTCCTTCTGTGATATGTTGCACACAAGGGGCAGAACATCTTTTTATTTGGTAAAGTATGCACGGCCTTTCTCTATTTTTAAAAACAGTATCATCACAAACTCTAAGCTGAAATATTTTTTGCAATATCTTAATTGTCCAATTAGCTGAACCTATGGAAGCAAAAGGTCCAAAATAATATCCAGATTTGGATTTTTTACCTCTTAACTTTGTAAGTTGTGGCCATTTATCTTTATTGCCAATATAGATATAAGGAAAGGACTTATCATCTCTTAAAAGAATATTATATCTTGGTTTATGCTTCTTGATTAAGTTTGCCTCTAAAAGTAGTGCCTCACTCTCATTGCTAGTAGTAGTAGTTTCGAGATTATGAGTGAGAGAAAGCATTCTTTCAGTTCTTATAGGTAAATTAGAGTCGGTTACGTAGCTTTTAAGCCTATTGGGAATATTTTTTGCTTTTCCTATGTAAAGAATTTCTCCTAAAGAACTTAACATTTTGTAAACTCCAGGATTTTTAGATATCAATGGTATCTTATCTTTTATTACTTTTTTTCCTTGTTCTAAACTGTCCATTATATTTTACTTTTTATAACCTCTATACCAACTGATTTTGTTTCTTTAATAATATCTAATTTTTCAATTTTTAATTTAATTTTTTTAATTTTTTTACTTTTAAAAATTTCGTCAAATATAAACTCTGACAAACTTTCAAGTAATTCAAAGTGTGTTTTTTTAGTTAATCTTTTAATGTCATTTATAACGCTCTCATAATTAACAATTGATTTAATTTCAGTTTTCAGATTTGGATCGGTAGTAATTTCAATATTAAATTTTACTCTTTGCTTTTCTAGTTTCTCAAACTGATGAATACCAACTGATATCAATAAAATTAAATCTTTAATAATAATTTTTTTGTTATATCTAAATTTTTGCTTATTTTTAAACTTTAAAATTTTCATTCTTTCACATTAATTATATCTGGTGTTTGCCATGCTAAGCGTTGACCACTATCTACATTTATTATTTGGCCAGTTATGTTATTATTATTGATCAAAAATTTGACAGCTGAACTAACATTTTTTGTATCTACCTTCTTTTTAAGTATTGTAGATTTCCATTGTTTTTTAAAATGTTTTTCCGATTGGCGTTTATTTTTTAATGTTGGTCCTGGGGAAACAGCATTTACTCTAATATTTGGCGCTAATTTCATAGCAGAAGTTTTAGTTAAAGTTGCTAGACCAGACTTACTTAAAGTATAAGAAAAAAAGAATGGAGTTAATTTTTCAATCCTTTGATCAATAATGTTTACAATATTTCCATTATTGCCCTTATACACTTTAGCGAAGTTTTTAATCAAAATTGCAGGAGCTTTGAGATTAATATTTATGTGCTTTAAAAAAATTTTTTCCGAAAAGTTAATCAAATTATCATTTTCAAAAATAGAGGCATTATTTACCAAACAATCTAGACCTTTCATTTTTTTATGAGCATAAGATATTACTTTTTGAGTTTGTTGAAAATCATTCAAATCGGCTTTGAAGAGATAAACAATAGAACCTAAATTTTCTAACTCTATTTTTAATTTTTTTGCTGCAAAAAAAGATTTTGAATAATGAATAACAATTTGAGTATCATAATCTGCTAGTTCTAGGGCTATAGATCTACCAATTCGATTTGCTCCTCCGGTAACTATTATTTTTTTGGCTTCCATTTTTTTTGTTGTTTCTTTGTTTTAGTCCCAGGCATACCTAGCGTTGATCTACCTTTTGGATAAACTTTATTCTTTAGGTTATACTGACTTATTTTTGGGTTCAACGTTATTTCTAATTCACTAGCCTCTAATTTTCGGATTTCATCCCTTATTTTTGCTGCTTCCTCAAACTCTAGATTAGCGGCTGAATCTTTCATTTTTTTATTTAATCCTTTGAGATGTTTCTTTAGATTACCTCCGATATTAGAGTCTTTAACATTCACATAATCTTTTTCGTAAACTGACTCTAAAATATCTCCTATCTCTTTTTTTATTGATTCAGCAGTTATATTATTTTTTTTATTATATTCTTGCTGTTTAGATCTTCTTCGATCAGTCTCCTTGATAGCCTTTTCAATACTTTTAGTTTTTTTATCTGCATACAGAATAACTTTTCCATCAATATTTCTTGCAGCTCTACCAATGGTTTGGATTAGTGATGTTTCTGACCTTAAAAATCCCTCTTTATCAGCATCTAGAATTCCAACCAAACCGCACTCTGGAATATCTAGTCCTTCTCTTAATAAATTTATTCCAACTAAAATATCAAATACTCCAAGTCTTAGATCTCTTATAATTTCAATTCTCTCTAGCGTATCAATGTCAGAATGCATGTATCTAACCTTGAGACCATTTTCATGAAGATATTCTGTTAAATCTTCTGCCATTTTTTTTGTTAGAGTTGTAGCCAAAACACGATAACCTTTTTCTATAACCTTTCCAGCTTCATGCATCAAATCATCCACCTGAGTTTTTGCTGGTCTTATCTCAACAGGTGGATCAATCAAACCAGTTGGTCTAATTATTTGGTCAATAAATTTGTTGTTAGTTTGTTTTAACTCCCAAGGACCTGGCGTTGCAGAAACAAATACAGTTTGAGTTCTCATCATGTCCCATTCTTCAAACTTAAGCGGCCTATTGTCCATACAAGAGGGAAGTCTAAAACCATATTCAGCTAGTGTACTTTTTCTTGTTCTATCTCCTTTATACATCCCGTTTAATTGCGGTACGGTTACGTGACTTTCATCTACAAATATTATTGTGTTATCTGGAAAATATTCAAATAGAGTTGGCGGAGGTTCGCCAGCTTTTCTTCCAGATAGAAATCTAGAGTAGTTTTCAATTCCAGCACATGTTCCTGTAGCCTCTATCATTTCTAGATCAAACTTTGTTCTTTCTCTCAATCTTTGTTCTTCTAATAATTTATTATTTGCTCTGTGCTTTTTTAGTGTCTCCGCCAATTCAGATTTTATTTGTTTAATAGCTTGTTCCATTGTTGGCTTAGGAGTTATGTAGTGACTATTTGCGTAAATTTTTATTATAGAATAATTATTAGTTTTATCGCCTGTTAAAGGATCAAATTCTTCTATTTTTTCTAATTTATTAAAATTAAAACTTATTCTCCATGCTCTATCCTCCAGGTGAGACGGAAAAATTTCTAAATTTTCTCCTCTTACTCTGAAAGTCCCCCTAAAAAAATTTTGATCATTTCTTTTATACTGAAGTAATACAAATGCCCTTATTAATTCGTCTCTGCTATATTCGTTATTTCTTTTGAGCGTTATAGTCATCTTACTATAGGCTTCTACTGACCCAAGCCCATAAATACATGAAACACTTGCTACAATGATAACATCATCTCTCTCTAATAATGATCTTGTGGCTGAGTGCCTCATTCTATCTATCTGTTCATTAATTGAGGCTTCTTTTTCTATATAAGTATCAGATCTTGGGACATAAGCTTCCGGAGTATAATAGTCATAATAAGAAACAAAGTATTCAACCGCATTATTTGGAAAAAAACTTTTAAATTCTCCATATAATTGAGCAGCTAAAGTTTTATTGGGAGCCAGGACCAAAGCGGGTCTATTAGTAGCTTCTATTACTTTAGCCATTGTAAAAGTTTTTCCAGAACCCGTTACTCCGAGCAAGACTTGTTCGTTTTTTTTATCTTTAATATTTTGAGTTAATAATTTTATAGCCTGGGGTTGATCACCAGCTGGTTGAAAGTCACTTTTAATTTTAAACCTAATACCACCTTCTAACTTCTTTTTAATAGAGTTGTTAGTAGTTTCAATATCTAGTATTTTTTCTTGATAAGTATTTTGCATTTTGTGTTAGTAATAATTTAAAAAAAACATTATAAAATTCAATGAGCATAGTTTCCAATAGTTTAAAACGTATAAAACCGTCACCCACAATGGCTGTTACCTCAAAAGCCAGAGAAATGAGAGCTGCAGGAAGAGATATTATAGGTTTAGGGGCTGGAGAACCCGATTTTGATACTCCAGATAATATTAAAGACGCAGCTATAGAGGCAATCAAAAAAGGTGATACTAAGTACACAGCAGTTGATGGGACACCAGTTTTAAAAAAAGCAATACAAAAAAAGTTCTTAAGAGAAAATGGTTTATCCTATGACCTTGATCAGATAACGGTAGGAACTGGAGGAAAGCAAGTTCTTTACAATGCTTTTATGGCAACAATTAATAAGGGAGATGAAGTTATTATACCTGCTCCATACTGGGTATCTTATCCTGATATTATTTTATTAGCTGGAGGAAAACCCAGAATAGTTAAATGTGATGAAAAAGATAATTTTAAATTAACTCCTAAAAAATTAAGCAAAGCTATAAACAAAAGAACTAAATGGGTAATCCTAAATTCTCCTTCTAATCCAACTGGTTCTGCTTATACAAAAAAAGAAATAGAAGATTTATCAAATATTTTGGTAAAATATAAAAAAGTTTATATTTTAAGTGATGATATTTATGAGCATATTATCTATGATAATTTTAATTTTTTTACAATTGCACAAATTAAATCACTTAAAAACAGAACATTGACTATGAATGGAGTAAGCAAATCTTATTCAATGACTGGCTGGAGAATAGGGTATGCGGCTGGCCCAAAAGAAATAATTAAAGCTATAGCAAAAATACAATCTCAATCTACGAGCAATCCAACTTCTATTAGTCAGGCTGCAGCAGTAGAAGCACTTAATGGAGTACAAGACTTTATAAAAGAAAGAGCCGACTCTTTTAAAGAAAGAAGAGATTTTGTTGTTAGCTGCTTAAATGATATTAATGGAATAAGCTGTTTAAAACCTCAAGGGGCATTTTATGTATTTCCTAATTGCAAAAAATTATTAGGAAAGAAAACAAAATTAAAAACTGATAAAGACTTTGTTGAAAAATTATTAGAAAAATCAGAAGTTGCTGTTGTGCAAGGCTCAGCTTTTGGTTTAGAGGGATATTTTAGAATATCTTACGCAACTTCAATGGAAAAATTAAAAAAGGCCATGGAAAGAATAAAATCTTTTTGTGATAATCTTAATTAGAATTAGAAAGATACTTTTCAGCTTCCAAAGCTGACATACAACCCATACCTGCTGCTGTTACAGCTTGCCTAAAAATTTTATCTTTAACATCTCCAGCTGCAAATACACCTTGAATATTAGTTTCAGTAGAGTCAGGTTTAGTTATTAGGTATCCCTCTTTGTCCATTTGAAGTTGATTTTTAAATAAAGAGGTGGCTGGGTCGTGACCAATTGCAATAAACAATCCTTCCACTTTTAATTCTTTAATCTTTTTATCTTTTACATTTTTTATTTTAATGGCACTTACAGCTTTAGGTTCACTTGTACCTACAACTTCTTCAATTACGCTATCCCAAATAATCTCAATTTTTTTATTTGCTTTTAATTTTTCTTGAAGCATTTTTTCTGCTCTAAGCTCGTTCCTTCGATGAATTAATTTTACCTTTGATGCAAATTTTGTTAAAAACATAGCTTCTTCCACTGCAGCGTTCCCACCACCGACAACTGCAACTTCTTTGTTTTTAAAAAAGAAACCGTCACACGTAGCACATGCTGAAACTCCAAAGCCTCTAAACTTTTCTTCAGATTTCAAATTTAACCATCTTGCTTGGGCACCAGTAGAAATTATTATCGAGTCAGCAGTATAAACCTGGCCACTATCTCCGGTAGCTCTAAAAGGCTTAACTGATAAATCAACTTTGTTAATGTGATCTTGAATCATTTCTGTACCCACAGCCTCTGCCTGACCTTTCATTTCTTCCATCAACCATGGGCCTTGAATGACCTTTGAGTAGCCAGGGTAATTTTCTACGTCAGTCGTTGTTGTTAATTGTCCCCCGGGTTGAGAACCGTGAACAATTATTGGCTTTAACATCGCTCTGGCAGCATAAATTGCCGCTGTATAACCGGCAGGACCTGATCCAAGAATCAACACTTTTGTATGTTTAGTTGATTTATTATTCATTACGATAGGTTTATATAGTAACTAATGTTGGAATTAAAAGCACTTCTTTTGACACAAGGTATGCATGGAATGGTAAGCCAAACAGAAGGCTTAGCTAAGGCTTTAAAACTTAATTTTAAACATAAAAAAATTAAATTAAAACCATTCTGGAATTTAATCCCACCAAAATTAACGCCAATTTCAGAAAACTTATTAACAGAAAAATTCATCTGTGATTGCAAAATCGTTATCTCTTGTGGAAGAAAAAGTGTGATCCCGTCAGTAGCTCTTAAAAAAAGGTTTGGAAATGAAATCTTTAATATTCATATTCAAGATCCAAAAGTTTCATTCAAGCATTTTGATCTTATAATCTGTCCTGACCACGATAACATTAAAGGCGATAACGTTTTAACGACCCAAGGCTCCATACATTATTTAACAAAAAAAGAAATATCAGAAAACTCTAAATACCTTAAGTTAACCAAAGAAAAAAAGAAGATCGTGTCTTTTGTTATAGGAGGACCCAACAAATACTATAATTACTCTGAAGATCAAATTCATTTTATGTTTAATAAAATTAAGAATTTATTTACACCTGATAAATTTAAAATCGTTATTATTCCATCCTATAGAACTCCAGAAAGAGTCATTAAGAAAGCATTTAACACGTTTGGATTTAATCATCTCGTAATAAAACAGGTAGATAAAAAGGCATATCTTGGATCTTTAGCGATAGCGGATTATATAATTGTGACTTGCGACTCAACCTCAATGATTTCTGAGGCAGCTGTTACAGGTAAACCAGTTTATACAGCAATGATGAAACCGACAAAGAGCATAAGAAGATTCAATAGATTTTTCACTCAATTTAAGGAATTAGGCATAATAAAAGAATTAGCAGACAATATTGACAGTTGGAGCTATGATAAGTTAGATGAAGTTAATAGAATTGCACCTTTAATAAAAGAAAAAATGAAAAAAAATGGAATTATTTAAATCACTTACAGAAAAAACGAAATTATATGAAAATCCATTTAAGCATTTTGAGCTTAACGAGCCTTTAACCAATGAAGCTATAAAAGAAATTTGTGATGCAGATATAACAGATCCAAGAAAAGAAAATTTAAATTACGATGGCACCAGAGCTTTAGATGGAGGCGAAGGTTCTTTCCGTGAAGGCATCAAAGATGGAGGAAAAGCCAAAAAAATTAGATGTTATGTAAATAGAAAAAATTCAAAATTATTTCCCCATTTAACTAAATTTATCGAAGAACTTAGATCTCCTGAAGTTTATAAAAAAATAGGATCTTTAATTGATCGAGATTTAAATAATTCATTTGTGAGACTAGAGGTAATTTGTGATAGAGAGGGTTTTTGGCTTAAGCCTCACTGTGATATTAAGGAAAAATTAATGTCATCAATTGTTTTTGTTAATCCCTTTGGGGAGTCTGAGAATTTAGGAACAGATTTTTATGATGAAAAATTAAAAAAGATTAAAACAGTTCCTTATAAACATAATTATGGATATTTTTTCACAAGCGGACCAAATACTTGGCACGGTATGGAAAAAAAAGAGATAAAAAAAGAAAGAAGATGTATTCAAATAAACTATGTAACTTTTGAAACTGACTGGAAAGTAAAATAGAAAATTTAAATATCCTGTAAGGAAGTTACTTTAATATCTTTGTTTTTTAGGGATTTTATACCTTCAATACAAACTTGAGCAGTCGACATATTTGTACAGTACGGAACTTTATTTGCTAAAGTTGCTCTTCTTAACGCAACAGCATCTTTAAGTTGTTTTTCACTACTACCTCCACCGGTATTAATAACTAAAGCAA
This sequence comes from Candidatus Pelagibacter sp. TMED239, assembly GCA_002169475.2. The sequence continues at coordinate 4,285 of NHKK02000018.1, read as the reverse complement.
TTTTTTTTGCATTTAATACATCGACAATGTGAGGAGATCCCTGGTTAACTTTATTTATTTTTTTACATTTAATTCCGTGTTTATTTATATAATCTGCAGTGCCTCCAGTACCACAAAGTTTAAAATTTAGTTTGGATAATTGTTTTGCTAAAATTACACCCTCATTTTTATGACTGTTTTTTAGGGAAATAAAAGCTAAACCTTTAATAGGAAGAGAGTTTGAAGCTGCTATTTGACTTTTAGCAAAAGCCATTCCAAAATTTTCATCAAACCCCATAACCTCTCCAGTTGATTTCATCTCTGGACCAAGCAAAAGGTCACTATTTGGAAATTTATTAAAAGGAAAAACGGCTTCTTTTACAGCAAACATTTTTTTATTCTTATTTCTTAAATTAAATTTGGATAATTTTTCACCCGCCATAATTCTAGATGCAATTTTAGCTAAAGGTAGATTTTTAGCTTTAGATACAAATGGAACAGTTCTACTTGCTCTAGGATTAACCTCTATAACAAAAATTTCATCATTTTTAATTGCAAATTGAACATTCATAAAACCTTTAACTTTTAAAGCCAAGGCTAGCTTCTTTGTTTGATTTTCAATTTCCTTTATTAAAAAAGGTTTAATTGAAACAGGAGGTAAACTACATGCTGAGTCTCCTGAATGAATACCCGCTTCTTCAATGTGTTGCATAATTCCAGCTACAAAAACTTGTTTACCATCTGACAAAGCATCAACATCTACTTCCATTGCGTTGTCAATAAATCTATCTATTAAAATAGGATTTTTTTCTGCAGCTTTAAAAGCTTCTTGGACGAAATTTCGCAGTTGTTTTTTCTCATAAACAATTTCCATTGCTCTTCCACCTAAAACATATGAAGGCCTGACCATTAAAGGCAAACCTATTCTATCAGCTATTTTTAATGCTTGAGGAAAAGTTTTTGCTATACCGCTTTCAGCTTGTTTTAATTTTAATTTATTTAAAAGATTTCTAAATCTATCCCTGTCTTCTGCTAGATCTATCGAAGTATATTGTGTACCTAATATTGGAAGTTTATTTTCATGTAAAAATTTAGCTAATTTAATAGGGGTCTGCCCTCCAAATTGTGCTATTACTCCAACTAAATTACCCTTAGTTTTCTCTTTTTTAATAATATTAAATACAAATTCTTCAATTAATGGTTCAAAATACAATCTATCGCTAGTATCATAATCTGTTGAAACTGTCTCAGGGTTACAATTTACCATAATTGTTTCAAATCCGGCTTTTTTCAAAGCAAAACTAGCCTGACAACAGCAGTAATCAAATTCAATACCTTGGCCAATTCTATTAGGACCTCCTCCAAGAATTATAATTTTTTTTTTTACTAGATGGTTTTGCCTCACACTCAGCATTATTTACTGAAAAGTTTCTTTGATAAGTAGAATACATATAAGGCGTAAACGACTTAAATTCAGATGCGCAAGTATCTACTTTTTTGTATACTGGCAAGATTTTTAATGCTTCTCTTTTTTTTCTTACAATACTTTCTGAAGCATTTGTCAATTCTGATAATTTTTTATCTGAAAAGCCTATAGACTTTATATAATTAAATTCATTATAAGTTTTAGGTAAACCATTTTTTTTAATTCTATTTTCGTTGTCTATAATATCTTTTATTTGATTTAAGAACCAGGGATCAATTTTTGATAATTTATGTATCTTTTTTACATTAATTTTTTTTCTTAAAGCTTCTCCAATAAGCAAGATTTTATTTGGAATATTTTCTTTAAGTTTTTTCTCAATTTGTTTGACTCTTAAATTAAAAATTTGGTCTACTCCAGAAAAACCAGTCTCTAGAGAAACCAGTGCCTTTTGTAAAGATTCTTTAAAATTTCTTCCTATTGCCATTGCTTCACCTACTGACTTCATAGATGTACCTAAAATTGCAGCAGATGTTGGAAATTTTTCAAAAGTAAATCTTGGAATTTTAGTTACAACATAATCAATTGTTGGCTCAAAAGAAGCGGGGGTAACTTTTGTTATCTCATTTTTTAATTCATCTAAAGTGTAACCGACTGCAAGTTTTGCTGCGACTTTAGCAATTGGAAACCCTGTAGCTTTTGATGCCAAAGCAGACGATCTGGAAACTCTAGGGTTCATTTCTATGATAACCATTCTTCCATCCTTAGGATTTATAGCAAATTGAACATTTGAACCTCCGGTTTCTACTCCTATTTTTCTTAAACACGCAATAGAGGCGTTTCTCATTACTTGATATTCTTTATCAGTAAGAGTTAACGCAGGAGCAATAGTTACTGAATCTCCAGTGTGAATTCCCATAGGATCAACGTTTTCTATTGAACAAATAATTATACAATTATCTTTTTTATCTCTCACCACCTCCATCTCAAATTCTTTCCATCCTTCTAAACATTCTTCAACCAATACTTGGCTAACTGGTGATTCATGAAGTCCAGTTTTTATTATTTTAAAAAATTCCTTTTTATTCTTCGCTATACCTCCACCTAGTCCTCCAAGTGTAAAAGCAGGTCTAATTATCGCTGGAAGGCCAATTTTTTTTAAAACTTTTGAAGCTTGATTAAAATTATTTACAATTTTTGATTTAGGTAGATCTAAACCAATATCTAGCATATTTTTTCTAAATTTTTTTCTATCTTCTGCATTTGCAATAGCTTTAGAATTGGCTCCAATAAGTTCAATTTTATATTTTCTAAGAATGCCTTTTTTTTCTGCGTCCATAGCTAGGTTTAGAGCAGTTTGACCCCCCATAGTTGGAAGGATTGCGTCAGGCTTTTCTTTAATTAAAATTTTTTNTAAAACCTCTAAAGTGATTGGTTCAATATAAGTTTTATCTGCAACATCGGGATCAGTCATAATTGTTGCAGGATTAGAGTTAATTAAAATTACTTTATATCCTTCATCTTTCAATGCCTTACAAGCTTGAGTACCTGAATAATCAAACTCACATGCTTGACCGATAATTATCGGACCAGCACCAACGACTAAAATTTTTTTAATATCTTTTCTTTTTGGCATTTTTTTTCATACTTGTTACAAATTCTTTGAATAAATAGACACTATCTTGAGGGCCAGGATTAGACTCAGGATGATATTGAACAGAAAAAACTGGTTTAGATTTAAGTTTAATTCCCTCTATACTATTATCAAAAAGAGATTGATGAGTAATTAAAATATTTTTAGGCAAACTTTTCTTTACTATTTCAAATCCATGATTTTGACTCGTTATCTCTACGTTGCCCTTGGTCAAATTTTTAACAGGGTGGTTAGCTCCTCTATGTCCTAAATTCATCTTTTTTGTTTTTGCCCCTAAAGCTAACCCAAGTAATTGGTGACCTAAACAGATACCAAATACAGGAAGACTATTTTTTATAAATTTTTTTATAATTGGAATAGCATACTTTCCAGTAGCCGCTGGATCACCTGGCCCATTTGATAAAAAGATTCCATTAGGATTTAATTTAAAGATATCACTCGCACTTGTTTTGCATGAAACTATTGTAACTTTACAATTAAAGTCTGAAAAATATCTTAAAATATTTTTTTTAATTCCGTAATCAATAGCAACAACATGCAAGGATTTTTTTTTATTTTTTATAAATCCATCTCCCTTTTTCCAAGTTTTAAAATCTTTCCAAATATAGTTTTTTTTGGTTGTAACTTTTTCTGCTAAATCTAAATTCTTTAAACCACTCCATTTTTGCGTAGTTTTAAGAAGTTTTTTAATATTAAATTTACTATTTCTTAAAAAAGATATAGTTCCTTTAGGTGCTCCTTTGTCTCTTATAAAATTCGTCAAATTTCTAGTATCTATACCTGTGATACCTACTATTCTATTTTGCTTAAGCCACTGATCTAAATGTTTTAGAGATCTGTAATTAGATGGGTCAGTAATTTCAGTATTAATTATCACTCCCTTAGTCCAAATTTTATCTGATTCATGATCTTCTTTATTTGACCCAACATTTCCAACATGAGGAAAAGTGAAATTAATAATTTGTTCAGCATAAGAAGGGTCAGAAATAATTTCTTGGTATCCAGTGATAGATGTGTTGAAACAAACTTCTCCTGTGGCAGTTCCTTGATGACCTAAACCTACACCCTTAAAAAATTTTCCGTTTTGAAGAATTAAAATAGCGTTAGAATCGATCCTTTTAAGATTTTTATAAGAGTTTATATTTTGACCAAATTGCTTCAAATACAACTCATAAGTTAAAGTAAAAAACTTATAAACATGATTTTGCGAAACATATGAAATAGAAATA
>NHKK02000034.1 GCA_002169475.2 Candidatus Pelagibacter sp. TMED239 | reverse complement strand
GAGAATTATTTTCTATATCTTTAAAAATTTTACTATCTTTGACAATATTGATTTGATTCCAACCAATATGAGGTAGTTTATACTTACCATTTTGATTATCTATTTTTGAAACTTTACCTGAAATCCAGCCTAATCCTTTAGTTTCAGTTTCTTCATAACCAATATCAGCAAACATTTGTAAGCCAACACAAATTCCAAGAAGAGGTTTTTTATTTGTTATTGTGAATTCATTTAAAGTGTCTTTTAGACCACTAATTTTATTTAAAGCTTCAACGCAACTTTTAAATGAGCCCTGCCCTGGTAAAACTACTTTATCACTTAATCTAATCTTATTTAAATCTGAAGTAACTTCGATATTAACTTTGTCTTTGGCAGCTTCTTTAAAAGAATTTATTACCGAGCTAATATTACCCGAGTTATAATCAACAATTGCGACATTCATTTAATTTTATAAAGAACCCTTTGTAGAAGGAATTGTTTTTTTATTCCTTGGATCTATTTCTAATGCAGTTCTTAATGATCTGGCTAATCCTTTAAAACATGATTCAATTATATGGTGACTATTATCTCCATAAATATTTTCAACGTGCAGAGTAATTCCAGCAGCTTGAGAAAATGCTTGAAACCATTCTTTGAAAAGTTCAGTGTCCATCTCTCCAAGTTTTTCTACTTTAAGATTTACTTTCCAAATTAAATAAGGTCTGTTTGAAATGTCGATTGCAACACGTGATAAAGTTTCATCCATCGGAATCATAGCGTGAGCATATCTTCTAATGCCAACTGATTTTTTCAAAGCTTTTTTCAAAGCCTCACCTATAGCGATGCCTGTGTCTTCAGTTGTGTGGTGAAGATCAATATGAGTATCCCCTTTGGCTTTAATAGTCATATCTATTGACGAATGCTTAGATAACTGCTCAAGCATATGATTTAAAAAACCTATTCCTGTGTCAATTTTGTATTTACCTTTACCATCAATATTTAAATCCACACTGATGCTAGTCTCTTTAGTTTTTCTACTTATTTTGCCTTTACGCTTCATAGTTTTAAAGAGGTATACATATATTATCGAATTATGGCAATAATACTAAACCTGGGCTTGAAGTATCAATTTTAATATCCATTTATAAGCTATGACAACGATTGTATTAGTTAGAAAGAATAATGAAGTAGTGGTAGCTGGCGATGGACAAGTAAGTATGGGAAATACTGTTGTGAAAAGTACTGCTTCAAAAGTAAGAAAAATCGAGAAACGAGATGTAGTGGCTGGTTTTGCGGGTTCTACTGCTGATGCATTAACTTTATTTGAGAGATTAGAGGCTAAAATAGAAAAACATGCTGGAAATTTATCAAGAGCAGCCGTTGAATTAGCAAAAGATTGGCGAACTGATAAATATTTAAGAAGACTTGAAGCATTGATGGCTATTGGTGACAAAGAAAATAGTTATATCATTTCAGGTACTGGAGATGTGCTTGAACCTGAGGGAGATGTTATTGGTATTGGCTCAGGTGGAAACTATGCTTTAGCTGCAGGAAAAGTTTTAATGAGTACAGATATGAGTGCTGAGGAAGTTGCTAAAAAAGCCATTCAAGTAGCCTCAGAAATTTGTGTCTTTACAAATAATAATATCAAAGTTGAAAAAATTTAATGGAAAAATCAAATGTAACACCATTGGTACCGAAAGATAATGTAGCTAGTGAAAAAGAATCATTAGTAAGTTCATTATCTCCAAGAGAAATTGTATCAGAGTTAGATCGTTTTGTTGTTGGACAAAATAAAGCGAAAAAGGCTGTTGCTGTAGCCCTAAGAAATAGGTGGAGAAGACAAGCGCTCAAAGGCGAAATGAAAAATGAAGTTTTGCCAAAAAATATTTTAATGATTGGGCCAACTGGTGTTGGTAAAACTGAAATATCAAGAAGACTATCAAAATTAGCTGAAGCACCTTTCGTTAAAGTCGAAGCTACAAGATTTACAGAAGTTGGTTATGTTGGAAGAGATGTAGAACAAATTGTAAGAGATTTAGTTGAAATAGCAATTTCAATGGAAAAAGTTAAAAAAAGAAAAGAAGTTTATACAAAGGCTCAAAAACTTGCTGAAGATAAAGTTTTAGATGCACTTGTTGGAAAAAAAGCAAGTTTAGCAACCAGAGAAAGTTTTAGAAAAAGACTTAGAGATGGTGATTTAGACAATAATGAAATTGAAATAGCAGTGAGTGACGCTGGTGGAAATAATACATCTTTTGAAATTCCTGGAATGCCTGGNGCAAATGTTGGAATGATAAATATNGGTGAGATGCTTGGNAAATCAATGGGANCNAAAGAAAAAAAGAAAAAAATGACTGTAAAAGAGTCTCATGAAATACTNATTAANGANGANTCNGACAAATTAATNGAACAAGATAAAATTATAAAAGCNGCTAAAATTTCAANNGAAAATAANGGNATAGTTTTTNTAGATGANATAGATAAAATTTCAGGAAGAACNGANAGAGTTGGTGGAGATGTATCTAGGGAGGGAGTNCAAAGAGATTTATTACCCTTAATTGAAGGCACAACNGTTAANACTAAGTATGGACCAATAAANACTGATCATATTTTNTTTATTGCATCAGGNGCTTTCCAACTTGCNAANCCTTCTGATTTGCTTCCAGANTTACAAGGNAGANTACCAATTAGAGTTGAATTAGAAGCTTTAACNAGTGANGATTTTAAAAGAATATTAAAAGAACCTGATTTTAGTTTAATNAAACAATATGTTGCATTACTCAAAACNGAAAATGTTGATCTAGANTTTTCAGAAGATGGTATAGACACAATTGCTAATATTGCGTCTGAGGTAAATGCNACNGTTGAAAATATTGGTGCNAGAAGGTTACATACTATTATNGAAAAAATTCTTGATGAAATTAGNTTTACNGCAACTGACAGAGCTGGAGAAAAAATTATAATAAATAAAGATTATATAAATAAAAACTTAGACACTCTTGTGAAAGATACCGACTTATCAAAATTTATTTTGTAATNTTCTTNTTAAGATATATATAAAAAGCNCCACTNCCTCCATCNTCTNTGCTAGCTTCTTTNATATCTNTNATTAAGNTCATTAACTCTTGATTATTTTNTATATACTCNGGNACAGAGTATTTTANAATACCAAGATCTTTTGAAATATAAGGATTTNTTTCATTTTCAGAATGAATACCTTTCCCNGTNACAATGANTAATTTACTNATTCCAGCTTCATAAGANTTACAAATTAAATCATTTANCTTTTTATTAGCCTCATCTAAAGAATATCCATGTAAATCACATANNNTTGAAGTGATTTTNTTATTTTTTNAANTTTCTAGATCTTTATTTGGTAGACNNTCNTCTTNAGATAAAAAGTTTTCCCAATCCTTTTTNTCTTTGTCTGAAATATTTCTATTCAATTAAGTTAATGTATCTACTAATTGCCAATTTGGGTTATTTGATTTTGTNTCTCTTGAAAAAACCCAAGTATCATATATTTTNTTAATTTTATCTGGGNTACCTGAAATTATTTTTTTTTCCTTATCTCTTATNCANGTTATAANCTCAGCAACAAAATCTACAGTNACTTGNAAGAANCTATCAATTTTTTTNTGCTCTTTTATTTTNGCCGAGTCTACACCAATAAATGTAATNTCAGCATANTGACCTCTTTTGCTTCTTTCTTGAAGAGCTTGNTTAAATTGATCAAAAATTTTTTTNCTNANTAANGATTTACTTGTCGTCAATTTATTATCATTATCACTAAAATCNGTAATAATTGTTTCATAAGCNATTTTTGCTCCNCTNAAAAACTCTTTTTTNGCTNCNTCNTCAAAATTATNAGNTTTTTTAATGTTTTTTTCTAAATTNACATTNTTTAAAATCTCTTGAAATTGNGCTGGNGCCTTCCCCTCAAATCCTGTTCTTTTNCCTAAAATACCTCTTAATCTNAAGAAAATNAAACCNGCAATCATCGCTAATAAAATTATATCAATGTATTCAAAACTNTAATTCATNNCTTTATAGTAATTACTCTGTTGATTAATTTCAACCAACAATTACATTAAAGACAAATGAACACACTGCTTTTATCAATTATTTTAGTTCCAATACTGGAAATNTATCTCTTTATTAAAATAGGNNCTCAAATAGGTGCTTTGAATACAATATTGCTTATTTTNNTNACTGCTGTAACTGGGATTGTTTATGCCAGATATGANGGACTNAATACNCTTAAATCTGGATTTTCNCAAATGATAAAAAATGAAATTCCTGCTTATGAAATGATCTCNGGTGCAGCTATTGCCTTTGGTGCTTTGCTTTTGATAATNCCTGGATTTGCAACTGATACNCTTGGTTTTTTNATTATTTTTCCNTTAACAAGAAAATTAATTTTTGGAAGACTCTCCACTAAATTTAAANATANAACNANAGAAAAAAATAATTTCATAGATGGTGAATTTGAAGATATAGAAGATGACNATGACAGAAAAATTTAAAATTCTNACTAAATTNATAAAAGATGCATCAAGTGAAACAGCTGATGTAGAAACTTATTTATTCGTTAAAGATAATGTTTCTAAATATCAGCTTAATATAGATATTAATTCCAAAGCAATTAAAAATAAGCTCATAGAAGTTGATACAACTTTAAAATTTGAGGATAAGGAAGCTAACGAAAAAAAATCTTATTTCGAAATAGTTTACACAACAATTATTAAAGTTGATGATGATGTTAAAGAAAAGAAAGATTTAGAAAAAATTATTTTGTGTGATGTCCCTACAAAAATTTATCCAGAACTAGAAAGCTCTTTTTTAAATTTACTACACAACTCTGGACATCAAAATATCAAATTAGATAAAAAAGTAGATTTTCACAAACTATATAGCGAAAGATTTAATTAGAAAAAATTTTTTTTAAGATTATTTTTAAGATAAATTTGGTGATTTTTACGTTCCTCTTCAGACAAAGCCACTACTTTTTTAAAATATGATATTTGTTTATCATTCTCATTTTTAAATTGTATGTCTTGATTTTGAAAATTTAAAGTAGGCTCTTTTTGGTCAATAAGGTTAATATATACTTTAGCCAGCAAATCACAATCGACTAATGCTGTGTGCAAAGTTCTACTCGAGTTATCAATTCTATATCTTTTACATAGAGCATCTAAACTTGATGGTGACCCAGGAAATTTATTCCTGGCTAAAATTAAAGTATCTATTACTTCATTGTTTATAGGTTTTTTCCCTAATATCTTTAATTCATTATTTAGATGAGACAAATCAAATTCTGCGTTATGGATAATTAATTTTTTATCATTAATAAAATTTAAAAAATCATCCACTATTTCAGAAAATTTTTTTTTATTAGATAAAAAATCGTCAGTATAACCATGTACTTCTAATGCTTTTTCTGAGACTTTTCTTTCAGGATTTAAATAATGATGAAAAGTTTTTTTTGAAGGAATTAAATTTTCTAATTCTATACAACCAATTTCAACTACTCTATGGCCATCTTTAACTGAAAGACCCGTTGTTTCTGTATCTAGTATTACTTCTTTCATTAATCAATTTCCTGTAAAATATTTTTTATATATTTTAACACAGTTTTTTTTTTAAAGTCATTTTTAATAATAAACTGAGATTTTTTCTTCTTATAATCAAGCGGTAGTTGAATTTTGTTAAAGTGGTTCATTAATTTTTTATTAAAATTCTTTCTCATCTTGAGTTTTTTTAAAACATCACTTTTTTTAGTTTGAACAAAAACTAAAATATCATTTTTATTATTAATATTATTTTCTAACAGTAAAGGTATGTCTAAAATAACAAATTTTTTTCTTTTATTTTTTTTAAGAAAAAAATTCATTTTTTTTTTTATTTCTACATGAACAATCTTGATAATTTTTTTTAAATTATTTTTATTATCTAATATTGCTTGTGAAACATATTTCTTATTAATTGGTAAAGAGTTAAAATATCCAGGCAAAACTCTCTTAAACTTTTTTAAAATTTTTTTATTTTTTTTATATAGTTTACCAACCTCTTCATCAGCATTAAAAACTGGGTAACCAAATTCCTTGGCTATATAACTTTTACCAGATCCTATATCTCCTAAAATTCCTATTCTAATCATTGGTTTAATAGTTCTGTTATCTCGTCATTTACATTTGGTTGGATGCCATGCCAAATGTTAAAAGCTGAATAAGCCTGATAAATAAACATTTTTTCTCCATTTTCTGTTTTATTACCTATTTCTCTTCCTAATTTTAAAAAATGAGTTTCTTTAGAATTATAAATTACATCATAAAAAAATTTGTCTTTGCCTACAGAAGAAAAATCAACTCCAATTCGATCATCCTGGTTAAGACCCAAACTTGTTGCATTAATTACCATATCAAAATTAGGAACTTCCCCCCAATTAACAATATTTAAATCTTGAAATAAATCATTTAATTTTTCTGCTTTTTCTCTAGTCCTATTGCTTAAAGTTATCTGAGAAACTTTCTTTTTTTTTAAAGCAAAAATTATTGAGGGTACAACTCCACCACTTCCTAAGATCAATACTTTTTTCCCCTCCAAATTATAATTGGTTTTTTTTATACTCATTTCGAAACCATAAATATCTGTATTATGCCCTACAATATGATTGTTATGTAAATATATTGTATTTACTGATTGAGTGCTCTCGGACTCTGGAGTTAGTTTGTCTAAATAAGAAATAACCTTGTTTTTGAAAGGCACAGTTACATTAACACCACAAACTTTTTTTTCTTTTACTTTTAAAATTAGATCTTTAATTTCATCTTCATTTAATTTTTTTTTTTCATAAATCGCATTTATTTTATTAAGTTTAATCCAATAATTATGTAATTTTGGTGACAACGAATGTTCTATAGGATTTCCAATTACTAGGTATTTCTTCATTTATAATTATTTAAATATTCTTTAATTTTTTTTATCGGTAAACCCATAATTGTATTTTCATCCCCTTCAATATTAGAAAATAAATTTTTACCCTCTCCTTCTATTTGATAAACATTATAAGCGTATAAGTCATCATCAGATATTTTAGATAAATAATTTTCAAGATCATTATTTGTCATATTTTTCATAGTTAGTATAGCTTTGTCAGTATAATTCCAAACCATCGACCCATTTTTTGAAATGCACACGGAGCTTACTAAATAATGTTTTTTTCCATTCAACTTCTGTAAAATGTGCATTGCTTCCTTTCTATCTCTTGGTTTAGATATTAATTCACCATTTAAATCTATTACGCTGTCTGCTCCTATAACCAAAAAGTTAATCTCTTTCTGACTTATTTTATTTGCTTTTAGTTCCGCTAAATTCTTTGCAATATTTTCTGGAGAACTTTTTTCTTTTATTAAGCTTTTCTTAACCAAGTCTTCATCTATGTTGGAAGGCTGAACTTGAACAGATATATTATTTTGGTCAAGAATTTTTTTTCTTACTTTGCTTTTTGATGCGAGAATTATCTTAAACATTTTTTTTATATATTTCGTATATCTTTATTATTGATGCTGCGGTTTCTTCTACAGACTTTCTTGTAACATCAATAACAGGCCATTTATATTTTCTAAAAGTAACTTTAGCTTGATCAACTTCTTTTTTTATTTTTTCAAGATTTGTATAAGATTTATTTTCTGTTTCTTTGATTGAGTTCATCCTGTTTTTTCTAATATCGACAAGTCTTTCAGGTTCTGTATTAAGACCAACCACACAGGCTAATTTTGGATTATCCTTAAGTATTTTTGGAATTGAGTTTTCATTAATTAAGGGAATATTTGATGTCTTAAAGCCTTTGTTTGCCAAATAGATTGAGGTTGGCGTTTTGCTGGTTCTACTAACTCCTAACAATATAATATCAGATTTATTTAGTTCTTTTAAAAGATTTCCGTCATCATGACTCATTGTGAATTGAATTGCTGAAATTCTTTTATAATACTCATCATTTAAAGCGTACTGTCCACTTGGCTGATGTGAGGCTTTTTGGTTTAATAATTTAGAAAAGCTTAAGATCAAATCACCCAATACTCCAAAACAAGGTATTTTCTTATCGTTGCTGATGTTTGCTAGATGTTTGGCCAGGTTACTGTCAACTATTGAGTATAAAATAATCGAATTAGAATGCTTTTCAGCTTCAGAGAGGATTTTGTATATCTGATTCTCTGTTCTGGTGAATGAACAGGTGTGTATTTTATAATCAATATTTTTAAATTGAGCTTTAATTGCAATAAAAATTCTATCTAGAGTCTCTCCTGTCGAGTCTGAAATTAAGTAAATCTGATATGTATTGCTCATGTACTAAATGTTAACAACTTTTTATTGTTTAAATTATATTCAATCATTTTAACATTCTAAAATTTACGTTGTAAAACCAGACTTTTATTAACAATATTAAACATCTTTATTAAAATTTTTGTAATTTGCGATATTTGTTAATAAGCTTCAATTTTTCTTATATATTAAATAAATTTTTAGCACTAAATGTTAATAAATTGTTAATAAAATGTTTACAAAATATAATCATCGTTATTCACAGGTTATACTAATAATACTATCAAATATATTTAATTATTAATATGTCACCATTAAGAGAAGTAATAATTAACAAACAAACTACTATTAATCCAATATGGATAATGAGACAAGCTGGAAGATATTTACCAGAATTTAGAGAAATTAGAAAACAAAATCCAGATTTTATAAAATTATGCCTTAATAAAGATTTATCGTCAGAAATAACTTTGCAGCCACTTAAAAGATTTGATCTTGATGCCGCTATTATTTTTTCTGACATCTTAATGATACCATATGGTCTAAATCAAAGTGTCGAATTTAAAAAAAATTTTGGGCCACTATTAGGAGATTTAGATTTAGAAAATATCTTAAAAACAAAAGAGGCAGATTTTATTGAAAAAATTCATCCTGTTTATAAAGCGATTAGCTTAGTAAACAAAAGTCAAGTTATGAAAAATAAAAGCACAATAGGTTTTGTAGGAGCTCCTTGGACACTCTTGGTGTACATGATAAACCAAAAATCACCTAAGTTAAAATTAAAACAAGATTTTTTTAAAGATTCTTTTTTAATAAATAAAATTTTGATTATTTTAGAAAAATTTTTAAAAGTTCACATTAAAAATCAAATTGATAATGGTGCCGAAATAATACAAATTTTTGATAGTTGGGCTGGCTTGCTTGAACAAAGAGACTTATCAAAATATGTTTATGCTCCAACATCAAATTTAGTTGAATACGTGAAGTCTTTGAATATACCAGTAATATGCTTCCCCAGAGGCATCAAGGATTATAAAAGTTATTGTGGAATTGTTAAGCCAGATGTTATTTGTATTGATTACGAAGTAGACCCAGTTAAAGTTTCCAAGGAAATTCATATTCCTATTCAAGGCGGTATGGACCCAAAGGTTTTGTTAACAGACAAAGAAAATATAAAAAGAGAAGCTGAAAAATATCTGGATATTTTTAAGGATCACCCTTATATTTTCAATTTAGGTCATGGGGTGCTTCCAGAAACTGATCCCATTATGATGGACTATTTAGTGAAACTGGTAAAAGATTACTAAATGCAAAATACCAACAATCATCCTCCAATAAAATTTGGGAAAACTGGAGTCTTAATAGTTAATTTAGGGACACCAGATTCAACTAGTTGGTTTGATATAAGAAAATATTTAAAAGAGTTTTTGTCGGATAGGAGAGTAATAGAAGTACCCCCTCTTTTTTGGCAAATAATACTTAATGTTTTTATCTTAAACTTAAGACCATCAAAAACTGCTAAAGCATACAAAGAAATTTGGATGAAAGAAGAAAATATCTCACCGCTTCTTTATTATACAAGAGAACAAGCCAAAAAAGTATCTAGCACTTTTACGAGAGATAATGTGATTATAGATTTTGCCATGAGATACGGCAATCCAAGTATAAAAAGTAAAATTATTAAATTACATGATCAAGGATGTGAAAATTTAGTAATTTTACCGCTGTACCCTCAATATGCGGCAGCGACTACAGCAACAGTTTGTGATGAAGTCTATAGAACACTTATGAAAATGAGATGGCAACCATCATTAAAAATAATTCCACACTACGAGTCTGACCCTTTATACATAGATGCACTGGTAAATTCTTTAAACAAGAAAATAAAAGAAATAAATTGGGAGCCCGACTTAATATTGGCATCTTATCATGGTATACCTAAGAAGTATTTTGATAAAGGAGACCCATATCATTGTTATTGTCACAAAACTACAAGACTGATCTCAGAAAAATTTAATTCAATAGAAATTAAAACAACTTTTCAATCAAGATTTGGTCCTCAAAAATGGCTTGAACCTTATACAGATAAAACTTTAGAAAGTTTGCCTCGTGAAGGAAAAAAGAATGTCCTTACAATATGTCCAGGTTTTTCTTCAGACTGTGTTGAAACTTTAGAGGAAATACTTATCCAGGGTAAGGAAAGTTTCTTGGGATCTGGTGGTGAAAATTTTGACATGGTGCCCTGTTTAAATGATAATGATGATCACATATTTTTACTAAAATCTTTAATTCAAAAAAGTATTTGATAAATGAACACTTATTTACTATTTAAATCTTTACATTTGATATCAGTAATTTCTTGGATGGCTGGGCTATTATATCTTCCAAGAATTTTTGTTTACCATTCTCAGAATAGCTCAAAACCAATTATGACAGAAGTATTTAAAGTTATGGAAAAAAAACTATTTTTTTACATCATGTCCCCAGCAATGATTCTATCTTGGTTATTTGGTTTACTGTTAATACACGAAATAGGATTAGACCAACTAGGACAGAAATGGATGATTTTAAAATTAATCTTTGTAGTCATTTTAACTTTTTACCATTTTTATCTAGGAAGAATTCTTGGACAATTTAAGTTAGATCTAAATAAGCATTCTCACAAATATTATCGTTTAATAAACGAAATACCTACTTTATTGCTTATTTTTATCATATTTGTGGTAATATTTAAGCCTATCTAGGGTTGAATAATTTTAAATAGTATATATATTCATAAGTCTTATTAAGTCCTTAATAATTTTAAATCATGAACATTCAAGAACTAAAACTAAAATCGTCTGAACAGCTTATTACCCAAGCTGAAGAGCTCGGTATAGAAAATGCTAGCACCTTAAGGAAGCAAGAAATTCTTTTTGCTATTTTAAAAAAGGTGGCTGAAAAAGAAGAAATTACTGGTGCTGGTGTATTACAACTTTTACAAGACGGTTTCGGTTTTTTAAGAGCAATGGAGTCAAATTATTTACCTGGACCAGATGATATTTATGTTAGTCCAAGTCAGATTAGAAAATTTGGTTTAAGAACTGGTGATACAGTAGAAGGTCCAGTGAGAGCGCCTAAAGAAGGAGAGAGATATTTTGCTTTACTTCAAGTAAGTAAAATCAATTTTGAAGAACCTGAAAAATCTAGGCACAAAATAGCCTTTGATAACTTAACTCCTCTTTATCCAGACAAACAATTAGTTATGGAGGTAGAAGCAACAAAGCCTGAAAAAAAACAAGATTTAACACCAAGGTTAATAGATTTAGTAAGCCCAATAGGTAAGGGTCAAAGATCAATTATTATTTCGCCACCAAAAGCTGGTAAAACAATGATTTTGCAAAGTATAGCTAATTCAATAGCTAAAAATTATCCAGAATGTTATTTGATTGTTTTATTAATTGATGAAAGACCTGAAGAGGTTACCGACATGCAAAGAACAGTTAAAGGAGAAGTTATAAGTTCTACTTTTGATGAGCCCGCTCAAAGACACGTAGCTGTCGCAGAAATGGTCATTGAAAAAGCTAAAAGATTAACTGAACATAAGAAAGATGTGGTTATTTTGCTAGATTCTATCACCCGATTAGGAAGAGCTTATAATGCTGTTATACCTAGCTCAGGAAAAGTACTAACAGGTGGTGTGGACGCTAACGCTCTTCAAAGACCTAAGAGATTTTTTGGTGCAGCAAGAAATATTGAAGAAGGTGGCTCTTTAACAATTATCTCTACGGCCTTAATAGACACAGGCAGTAGAATGGATGAGGTAATTTTTGAGGAATTTAAGGGCACAGGTAATAGTGAAACAGTTCTTGATAGAAAAATTGCTGATAAGAGAATTTATCCAGCTATAGACATAACAAAATCAGGCACAAGAAGAGAAGAGCTACTTTTTGATAAGAATGACCTTCAAAAAATGAATGTTTTAAGAAGAATTATAGCCCCAATGGGAACCATGGATGCAATTGAATTTATTAGTTCAAAATTAAAAGATACGAAAAATAATTCTGAATTTTTTAACTCAATGAATAAGCCTGCTTAATAATGATTGTTGATCTTAACCAAGATCAAAAAAAAAAACTCAAAAGATTATTTGAGACTCAAAATTATTCTAAGTTCGAGTCTCAAGTAGAAAAATTAGGTTCAATCGAAGATTTGCCTATTTACTTAAGAATGGGATATGCAGGTTCCAAGGTTCTAAATCCTAATTCAAAAAAAGATGATTTTCTCAATGCATCAATTATTTTTGAAAAAATTTATTCAAAAGATAAATCTAATTTAGAAGCATTATATAATTTAATATTATCTAGNCTTAAAGCAGAGNNNTGTNNTTATGTTTTACCACATCTTNTNGATTNNTATNANANNAATAAAAAAGATCCTAAGNTNGTNGANGGATTAGCAAGAANCTATTTTCAGTTAGATAACATGNATTTATCAGTTAAATTTTTTAANAAATTAATAGATTTAAATCCAATATCTACNATTGATGGTGGNAGATTAACATATTTAGCNTCNATGAATTATCCGTCNAATATNAATCAAAAAGATTATTATAATGANTGNATTAAATTAGGTGATGNATTTGAAAAATANTCNAAATTTNNAANTTNTGTTGATAANACATCTTTGAATAANAAAGNNAAGATNGGTTTTCTTTCTGGAGATTTTAGAGANCATTCTGTAAATTTTTTTCTGAAAGATGTTATTGANAAAATAGATAAAAAAAAATTTCATNTCATNGGACTAAGTAATCTAGAGTTAAAAAGACATCATGAAGTAATAACAAAATTTTATCAAAANNAATTTGATGATTGGTATGATATTATTGANTACAACGATGANNAACTATTAGAATTCGTTAGGTCATTAAATCTNGATATATTGATTGATTTAAATGGTTTTACTTTTGGGAATAGATTAAATATTTTTGCAGCCAGATCAGCAAAAAGACAAATANGTTGGTGNGGATACAATAATTCATTAGGTATAAAAAATATGGATTATTTAATTGCTGATAAAAATCTTATCAAAAAAGATGAAGAGAAATATTANAAAGAAAAAATTATNTATATGCCAAAAATCTGGAATGCAATGTCAAAACCTGAAAATTTGCCTGAAATAAATGATTTGCCATTTAAAAAAAATGATATTTTTAAGTTTGGTTCTTTTAATAGTTTTAAAAAAATTTCTGATGATGTGATTAAAGTTTGGTCAAAAATTATAAATAATTCAAANTGTGAATTATATTTGAAAAATTCAGGAGGTTATAACAAAGAAATATATGATAATTTACTTAAGAGATTTGAGAACGAAAATGCAGACCTAAAAAAGATTATTTTTTTAAAAAAATCTAAAAGTACTGAATTTATGAANGACTATTATAAGATTGATCTAGCACTGGATACCTTCCCNTATACTGGTGTAACTACATCTTTTCAATCTTATCTTATGGGTGTTCCAGTACTTACTTTAAAAGGGTTTAATATGAATTCTCGTTGNGGTGAAAGTATAAATAGTAACCTGGGATTAAATGATTTNATTGCTGATAANTTTGATGACTATTANAAAAAATCAATTTCTTTACAGGATAAAAACAAGCTTTCAAATTTAAGATCAACTTTAAGGAATAAAATTTTAAGCTCANCTTTATTTGATACAGATAATTTCGTAAAAGACCTAACGAGCGTATTTGAAAAAATATTAAAACAATAAGATTCAGTTTTACACAGGTGGAAATTTCAAGTTATAATATTNAATGACTATTTTNGCATTATCATCGGGGCCTGGTANGTCTGGTGTCGCGATAATAAGAATTTCAGGGNCAGANGCATCAAANGTTATAAAATCGCTTACANGGAAAGAAATTCCGAAGCCTAGAATGGCTGTCCTTAGAAAAATAAACAATATCAACACTTCTGAGCTTATAGATGAAGGGATAATTATCTGGTTTCCTGGGCCTGAGAGCTACACAGGTGAGGATATGGCTGAGATTCATATTCATGGAGGTAAAGCAGTCATCTTGGCCGTTCAAAGCGAAATATCCAAGATAAAAAATTGTAGATTTGCTGAACCTGGAGAGTTCACAAAGCTAGCTTTCCATAATGGTAAAATTAATTTGTTAAAGGCCGAGAGTATAGCAGACTTAATATCAGCAGAAACTGAAATTCAAAGATTACAGGCGGTTAAGATTATGCAGGGACAATCTTCTCAAAAATTTAATGAGCTTAGAGAAAAATTATTAAAACTTTTATCTTTTNTNGAAGCTAAAATAGATTTNCCNGAGGAAGATTTACCTGAAGATAATTTAAAAAAAATNAANAAAGATNCCACAGANGTTCTAGATAANATNGANAAAATNTTGAANGANCAAAANGTNGGNGAAATAATTCGTGAAGGTTTTAAAATTGCTATNGTGGGTCCAACNAATGCAGGNAAGTCTAGCTTGTTAAATAATTTATCAAATAGGGAAGTGGCTATAGTCTCTGAAATTGCAGGAACAACAAGAGATGTTATTGAAACACATTTAAATATTGATGGGTACCCAGTCATAATTTCAGATACTGCGGGTATAAGAAATTCAAAAGATGAAATAGAAAAAAAAGGCATTAAATTATCGCTTGATAAGGCTGAAAATGCAGATTTAAAACTTGTTGTAGTTGATGCTAAAAGTATTGATTTAAGCGGTTTTTTGAATGATTTACTCAAAAATAATGCGATTTTAGTTATAAATAAATCAGATCTCTTAAATGAAAAATTAGATCCGAATGTTTCTAGATTTGATCATGTGTTGGTCTCATTAAAAGAAAATTCTAATATTGATAAATTAATTCTCAAAATAAAAAATAGCTTAAAAAATAAATTTATATCTCAAGAAGATATTTTGATTACTAGGGAAAGACATAGACAACACTTAATCCAATCTGCAGATCACTTAAGAAATTTTTTAGATAAAAATAGTAAGAAAGATTTTGATAAAGCTGCAGAAGATTTGAGGCTAGCTACAAGACATTTAGGTATGATCGTTGGTAAAGTCGATGTAGAGGAGATATTAGGTAGTATTTTCAACGATTTTTGTATTGGAAAATAATATCAATTTTGCTGCATTTTTGGCCTCTTTTTCATTATTTTCGTTGATAAATCTAACTTATTTAAGAAAAAAAACTCAAATCTTGTAAATATTTTAATCGAATATAAATTTACATCATGAAAAAAGATTTGTCTTTTGATGTAGTAGTAATTGGTGGTGGTCATGCAGGTTGTGAGGCAGCAGCCGCATCTGCACGACTTGGAATTAACACTGCCCTATTTACTCACAATAAAGATACCATAGGAGAAATGTCATGTAACCCTGCTATTGGTGGTTTAGGAAAAGGACATCTGGTTAGAGAAATTGACGCTTTAGATGGTGTTATGGGTGAGGTAGCAGACAAGTCTGGTATACAGTTTAGGCTATTAAATAGGAGCAGAGGACCAGCAGTTAGAGGTCCAAGAACTCAATCTGATAGATCATTATATCGCAAATTTATGCAAGAAAAACTTGTAAACTATTGTAATTTAAGCATTTTTTCTGATCCCGTAATCAAATTTATTTTTAATAATAATGAAATAAGTGGGTTTTTAACATTAAAAGGTAACAAAGTAAGTTGTAACAAGTTAATACTTACAACTGGCACATTTTTAAACGGTTTAATACATATTGGTGATGAAAGGACACCTGCTGGTCGATTTAATGAAAAGCCAAGCACTGGTTTAAGTGAACAGTTAGAGAAGTATAATTTTAAAATAGGTAGACTGAAAACTGGGACACCTCCAAGGTTAGATTCTAGAACTATTAATTTTGAAAATTTAGAAAAACAATTTGCAGATGATGATCCTTATTTTTTTTCTTTCTTAACAAAAAAAAATCTAAACAAACAGGTATCGTGTTCAATGACATATACCAACGAAAAGGTACATAAGATCATTAAAAAGAATTTATCTAAAAGTGCAATGTACTCTGGTAGTATACAAGGTATTGGTCCAAGATATTGTCCTTCAATAGAAGATAAGATAGTAAAATTTGCTGATAAGACTAGACATCAGATATTTTTAGAGCCAGAGGGTCTTAATG
>NHKK02000008.1 GCA_002169475.2 Candidatus Pelagibacter sp. TMED239 | reverse complement strand
TTTAAGTCCTTTGTGTCTACCAATTTCACCACGAGGGCATTAATGAATTTCATGAGTATTTATGCTAATATTTATAATTGAACAAGACCTATAAGTAAATTTTTTTTATCCTGTTTTCCAATACCATTTAATTCATTTGAACTAAGCTATTTCACTGGAAAAATAGAAATTTGCAAAGTATTTAATAGCTATGATGAAGTTATATAAATGTATAATTAAATATTATGTACGAAAATATTTTTTCCTATAGCTTTATACCAAACTTTTTATTTAGTTTTATTTTCATATTAATAAATGTTATATTTTCAATAACTATTTCAAATAATAGTAAGATTAAAAAATTATTCTTCTTTAATGAATTTCAACCAGTAATAATCTTTTACTTAATTTTTTGTCTATATACTTTCATTCTTAATTTAACAATTTTAATTGATTATAGATTCATATCAGGGATATTTTTTTTAATATTATTTTTTAAAATAATATTTATTATTTTCAATATAAAAGATAACAAATTCAATTTCGAACTTAACTTTAAGCTAGAGAGAATTTCTATTTTATTAATTTTTTTAGGTTTATTTTTAATATCAATATTGCCTATTTCGGATGCAGACAGTATTGCTTATATATCTTCATTTCCAGCAAAAATATTTTATGAAGGTTTAAACAAAATTGATTTAAACCAAAATCTTGATGTTGTACTTTTATCGAATACAGAAATTCTTCTTTTAATTTCATCAATTTTGAAATCTGATAACTTTGGGTCCCAATTAAACTTTGCAACTTTGCTTTTTTTTTTAATAATTAACTTTAAAGATCATAAAAATTTCTCTTTAATTGTTTTTTCATCACCATTGATTATTTATTTTATTTCAGCACAAAAATTGCAATTATTTTTTGGTATTCTGTTTCTATTATCTTTTATTTTAATTCATAAAAATCTAATAAAAAAAAAAGTTGAATTATTTATACTATTACTGCTTCTAACTTTTTACTCGTCAGGAAAACTTTCCTATATACTATTAACAATTCCTCTGTTCCTTTATTTTTTTTACTTAAATTTTAAAGATTGGAAAAAAATCTTTACATATCTTTTAATTGCATTCCTAGTTATTTATTTGCCTCTTTTAATTATTAAACAAAATTATTTTGGAAACATTATTGCTCCCTTTTTTGATAATTTTTTTGGTCAAAATTTAGAAACCTATAATGCGCTTACTTATGCAATGAGAAATACTATGGGTTGGATATCTAATCCTAGTGATTTTTCACAATACTTAAGGCCTTTTATTTCTTTAGACTTACATCAACTATCAAGTTCACTTGGTTTAGTTTTTTTAATAATGCTAGTTAATTTTAAATTACTTAAAAAAACAAAATATTTACCAATAATGTTAATCATTTTAATTTTAATTACAGGTCAAATTTTACCTAGATATTATTTTGAAGCTTTTCTTTTATTAGCTTATTTTTTTAAGCCAGAAAAACTCATAACTAAATTATTTATCTATTCTCAAGTTTCAGTAATTTTTTTAATTTCTCTTATTTATATTTATTTTGCATATATTAAATATGATGTAATAAACAATAAGGAAAAGTATATGAATAAATTTTCTTACTCTTATTATAATTCTAATCAACACAAAAAAGATAATCCTATTGGAAATATTTTAGATTTTGGTTTAGATAGGCATTCTATTTTTTTTACTGAAAATATTTATTCTCAACGATACTTGAGTGTTTTAAACAATTTTCAAGATAATAAAAATAAAGTACAAAATTTGAATAAGTTTATATCAAATAATTCAATTAAATATTTGATTGCATATCCTGGTTATAAATTACCTAAGTGTTTAAAAACTCAAATGATTAAAGAAACTTATAGAGTTGTAGCTGTAAGAAATTTTTTAGTGGATCCTAGAAAGAGTAAATTTCATATTTTAGAAATTAAAGAGAATAATTGTAATAATGTAGAGAAATAAAAAAGACTGAATATATAAGTTATTTGTGTAAGATATTAATAACAGATTTTATATTTTAACAAGTAAGGTTTTAATTTGAAAAAAATTCAAAAAAAAAATTTAAAAAAGAAAATTAAGCAAGAACATTTTGATGCATCGATTATTTGCCCACTATTTAACGAAGTAAATTATATCAATACCAAATTAATTAAATTTATTAAAAAAATTAAAGCTAGCAAACAAAATTATGAAATATTGGTTGTGGATAATAATTCTACAGATGGAACAACTCAAAAATTAAAAAGACTTAAAAATAAGAAAATTTTTAGAAATATTACATTCATTTTTAACAAAAAAAATTTAGGCAAAGGTGGTTCTGTAAAAAAGGCATGTAAAATAGCAAAAGGCAAATACTGTTGTATTTTTGATATAGATGAATATTTTGCTAGTGATTTATTAAAAGGAATTAAAATTGCTCAAAGGAAATCTTTTGATTTTTTAATTGGGACAAGAATTAATGAAAAAAATAAATACCTTTATATATATAAGGCAAATTTTTATGGAGTAAAGTTTTTAACATGGTTAATAAATATACTTTATGGTCTTAAACTGACAGATGCAGCAGCTGCAATTAAAATTTTTAACAAAAAAAAATACAACACTATCAAACTTAATTCGTCTGGTTTTGACTTTGAATTTGAATTAATTTGTAAATTTGCCAAAAAAAATTTCTCTATTAGTGAGTTTTATAGCAATTATAAACCACGATCTTTTGCTGAAGGTAAAAAATTAATTGCTTGGAAAGATGGTTCAAAAATACTAATTATAATCTTAAAAACTTTACTTTAATGAAAAGAATATTAATTACTGGTGGATTTGGAATATTTGGAACATCTTTATCTAATCTTTTATACAAAAAAAAATATAAAATATTTCTTCTAGATAGATCAAAAAAAAAAAGAAAGATAAGTCAAATAGACTTTGGATCAAAAATAAAAAGAATAAAAGGTGATTTCAAAAATCTCAATCAATTAATGAATATTATTAAAAAAAATAAGATAAATACAATAATTCATTTAGGAGCTTCCACACAGGTAATAGACTCTTATAAAAATCCTTATGATACTTTCCAAACAAATATAATTGGTACGATAAACATCTTAGAAGCTGTAAGAATTATAAATAAAAATATAAATATTTTATTTAGTTCAACAGTAAAAGCTTACGGTAAAATGGTTAAAAAATCTTATAAAGAAACGGATCCACTTCATGGAGATCTTCCTGATGAAGTTTCTAAATCTGCTGCAGATTTAGTTGCACAATCTTACGCTAAAACATATGGTCTTAGAGTCGGTATTTTTAGATCTTGTAATATTTATGGACCTGCTGATTTTAATATGGATAGATTAATTCCAGGAACAATCATTAAAGCATTAAGAGAAAAGCCTATAAAATTAAGAACTTCAGGGAGGCTTAAAAGAGATTATCTTTATGTAGATGATGCTAGTAATGCTTTTTATAGATTAATACTTCAGATGAATAAAAATGTTAAAAAAAAGTTATTTATTTATAATCTTGGATCAAAATTTAATTTAGACTCATTAGAGGTTGTTAAAAGGATTTATAAAATAATGAATGTTAATTTAAAGCCTATAGTTTTAAACAGCTCTTCCATTGAAATCGTT
Organism: Candidatus Pelagibacter sp. TMED239; assembly: GCA_002169475.2. The sequence goes on along the minus strand of NHKK02000008.1, from coordinate 12,375 downwards.
GCACAAAAAATAGATTTTTCTAAAGCTAAGAAAGAACTTAAATGGATGCCTAAAATAAATTTTTCCGAAGGAATTTCAAAAACAATTAAATGGTATAAAGAAAATTATAATTAATCTTGTTATCCTCTAGTTAACGCTTTGTTTAAGTATTTTTTTTCAAGATTACAATCTTTATATCCACGTTTAACAGTATTCAAATATCGTTCTGTCGGATATCTAAATGAAGTTTTTTTTACCATCACATAAGTCATAACTTTTTTTCGATAATAATAAAAATAATATTTCTTATATAAAATTGGATAATCTTCGTATACGTCTAACTTTTTTTCATCACTCTTTGATATTTCGAATAAACCACCTGTAACAATAGAATTTTTTTTAAATTCAATATCTGCTGCTTTGTATTTGCTCCTAAATGTGAGTGTAAAATTTTTTAAATTAATCTTTTTAATAAAGATACTATCTTTACACCTTCTTTTCATTTGAAAGTGGTTTAGATTACTCCCGTAAGCAAAATAAAGCATTTAACGATCTACAATTTCAATTTTTTTCTTTTTAACAAACTCTAAAATTTGAGAGCTGCAAATTTCAATTTTACTTTGATCTTCTGATCTTATTACAATTGAAACTCCAAGTTTTCCAGCATGGAAAAAAGGATAGCTTCCTATCTCAATCTCTTTATTTTTATCTTGAACTTTAGTTAATGAATTTGCAATTTCACTTTCAACAGTTTTCAAGCTAATGGTATGACTTAAAATTGGTTTTCCTCCTACTATTTTATTTTTTAATCCTCCAAGCATTGATTTTAAAATCGAAGGCACACCTGGGAGACAAAAAACATTATTAACACTAAATCCTGGAGCGCCACTTGTAGGGTTAAGAATTAGGTCAGCATTTTTTGGCATCCATACCATTTTTTGTCTACCTTCATTAAATTCACCTGGTTTATAATACGCCTCTAAAATTTTAAAAGCCTGCTCATGTATTTCATATTTTAGATTAAAAGCTTTTGAAACTGATGATGCGGTAATATCGTCATGAGTAGGACCAATGCCACCAGTTGTAAAAACATAATTATTTTCTTTTCTTAAAATATTTAGTGTATCAATAATTGTTTTTTCATCATCAGGAATTACTCTAACCTCATTTACTTTTACACCAATTGAATTAAGCCATAACGCTAAAGTAACTGTATTTGTGTCTTGGGTTCTTCCTGAAAGAATTTCGTTGCCTATTATTAATATCGCAGCATTTACTTTTGTGTTTTTAGTCATTTTATATGTATAATTTGAATATGGAATTTACCAAGTCTTTAATAAAAGGCAAATTAATCAAAAGATATAAACGTTTTTTTGTCGATGTTAAATTAAATAAAGAAATTGTAACAGCTCATTGTCCTAATACTGGCTCTATGAAAGGTCTTCTTGATAAAGGTAATGAGGTCTATTTAACAAAGCATGATGATCCAAAAAGAAAATTAAGATATGGCCTTGAGATAATCAAAGCTCAGAAAAATCTGGTTGGCATCAACACTCACATGGCCAATAAAATTGTTAATCATGGATTAAATAACAACTTAATTAAAGAATTAAGTAACAGCACTTTAATTAAACCTGAAGTTTTTTTTAATAAAGAAACAAGATTTGATTTTTTAATTGAAAAAGATAAACATAAAAGTTTTATTGAGGTTAAAAATGTAACTCTTTTTAGAGACAAAAAAACTGCAGAATTTCCAGATGCAGTTACATCAAGAGGCTCTAAACATTTACTTACCCTTATTGATGCCATAAATAAAGGTTATAAAACCTACTTAATATTTCTAGTTCAAATACAAAATATGGAAAATTTTAAAATTGCTAGAGATATTGATAGTGAATATTATAAAAATTATATAGCTGCAAAAAAAGCAGGAGTTAATTTTTTAGCTTATAGATGTAATATAAGTTCAAAAAAAATATTTATAGAAAAAAAACTAAAGATAATGAATGACTGAATATTTAGAGAAGTTTGAAAAAATGAGAATAGCAGGTAAGCTCGCTGCACAAACTTTAGATATGCTTACAGACAATATTAAAGAGGGTGTATCTACCGCTTACATTGACAAACTTGGATATGAGTTTATTAGAGACAATGGTGGATATTCTGCTCCACAATATTATCGAGGCTTTAATAAATCTTTATGTACATCTCTAAACCATGTTGTTTGTCATGGTGTACCTTCTAATGAGAGAATTTTAGAGGATGGTGATGCTGTTAATGTCGATGTTACTGCAATTATAAATGAACATTACGGTGATACAAGTAGAATGTTTTGTATTGGAAAAACTCCAGTGAAGCTAAAAAATTTAATTGATGTAACTTATGAGTCTATGATGAAAGCAATTAAAATTTTAAAACCTGGTATCAAACTTGGAGATATAGGTCATGAAATTCAATCTTATGTTGAGGAAAAAGGTTTTTCAGTTGTAAGAGATTTTTGTGGTCATGGGATAGGCACAACTTTTCATGAACCCCCAAATATTTTACATTATGGATCTAAAAATACTGGAATGGAAATAAAACCTGGAATGACATTTACAATTGAACCAATGATCAATGCAGGTAAATTTGGTGTAAAAGTACTGAATGACGGGTGGACTGCAGTAACTAAAGATAAATCTTTATCGGCACAATTTGAGCATACAATAGGAATTACAGAAAATGGTTATGAAATCTTTACAGAATCTGCTAAAGATTATGCAAAGCCTCCATATTTATAATTAATGATTAAAAGATACTCGCGAAAAGAACTTACTGATATTTGGTCAGAAGAAAACAAATATAAAATTTGGTTAGATGTTGAGATTACTGCTGCTCAAGCAATGGAGAAGCTTGGTCAAATACCAAGGGGTGTTTCATCTATTGTTAAAAAAAAAGCCAGAATNAATGTAAAAAGAATTCATCAAATTGAANNTAAAGTTAAGCATGATGTTATCGCCTTTTTAACTTCTGTGACTGAAAAGGCTGGAATAAAAGCAAGATACCTTCATCAAGGTATGACTTCATCAGATGTATTAGATACTAGTTTTAATATTCAATTGGTGCANTCAGGTAAAATAATTCTTAAAGATTTAGACCAAATTTTAAAAGTATTAAAAAAGCANGCAAAAAAATANAAATTTACTCCTTGTATGGGGAGAAGTCATGGTATTCACGCGGAACCAATTACTTTTGGTCTAAAGTTAGCTTCATTCTATGAGGAATTTAAAAGAAATAGAAAAAGATTAGTGAGCGCAATTGACGAAGTTTCAACTTGTGCAATTTCAGGTGCTGTAGGAACTTTTGCAAATATTAGCCCAAATGTAGAAAAACATGTTGCTAAAAAACTTGGTTTAAAAATTGAACCTATATCAACACAAGTTATTCCAAGAGACCGTCATGCTTTTTACTTTTCAGTTCTTGGAATTATTGCTGGTTCAATAGAGAGAGTTGCTACCGAGGTAAGGCACTTACAGAGAACTGAAGTTTATGAATTACAAGAATATTTTTCAAAAAATCAAAAAGGTTCTTCAGCTATGCCTCATAAAAAAAATCCAATTTTAAGTGAAAATTTGACAGGACTTGCAAGAATAGTGAGAAGTGCAGTGATCCCTGCCCTAGAAAATATAGCCCTGTGGCACGAGAGAGATATTTCTCATTCAAGTGTTGAGAGAAATATTGGACCAGATGCAAATATCACAATAGATTTTACTTTAGTTAGACTTACTAACATTTTAGATAANATGATTGTTTATCCTAAAAAAATGTTAGAAAATTTAAACATAACTAAAGGATTGATTTTCTCTCAAGAGTTGATGCTCGAACTTACAAAAACTGGTCTAAGTAGAGAAAAATCATACAAAATGGTTCAAAGTTATGCAAAAAAATGTTTTGCTGAAAATTTAGATTTGTTTAATGTAATCCAATCTGACAGTTATATAATGGCTAAAATTCCAATAAAAAGATTAAAAGCTATTTTTNGTTATTCTAAACATTTTAAAAATGTGAACTTTATCTTTAGAAGAGTATTTAAGTAATGAAAAAAGGGAAAAAACTTTATGANGGAAAAGCAAAAATTATTTATGCTACTCAAGATAAAGANTTAGTTATTCAATACTTTAAAGATGATGCAACAGCATTTAATAATCAAAAAAAAACAACTATAGAAGGCAAAGGTGTTTTAAATAATAGAATTTCAGAACATATTCTTTCAAACTTGTCTCAAATCGGAATTAAAAATCATTTGGTTAAAAGACTCAATATGAGAGAACAAGTTATTAAGTTAGTAGAAATTATTCCTATTGAATTTATAGTTCGAAATGTAGCAACAGGATCTCTTACTAAGAGACTTGGAATTGAAGATGGTACTGTACTTAAAGAACCATTAATTGAATATTGTTTAAAAGACGACTCTCTTGGTGATCCATTAATTGCTGAAGATCATATTTATGCTTTTGAATGGGCAAACAAAAAAGAAATTGAAAAAGTTAAAAAAATGATTTTAAGAATNAANGATTTTATGATNGGNATGTTTAGAGGNNTNGGAATTAANCTNATNGANTTNAANTTNGAATTTGGAAGATTAAAAATTAATGGGAAAAATGAAGTAATTCTTGCTGATGAAATAAGCCCGGATACATGTAGATTATGGGATTCTGTTACTGATAAAAAACTAGATAAAGACAGATTTAGAAAAGACCTTGGAGATTTGATACCCGCTTATACTGAAGTAGCAAAAAGATTGGGTATTCTTCATGANCANTCAAATGTATCTGCCGTAAATNTAACTAAATTATCGTCAGTAAAGAAAAAAAATAAATGAAAGTTTCNGCAATAATAACTCTTAAAAAAGATGTTCTAGACCCTCAGGGTAAAGTTATTCATCAAACATTGGATGGAATGGGTTTTAAAGATGTTANTGAAGTAAGACAGGGTAAATATTTTGAAATTGATGTCAAAGAAAATGATTCAACTAAAGCAAAAAAAATAGTTGAAGATATGTGTAAAAAACTTTTAGCAAATCTTGTCATTGAAAATTACAAAATTATTGAGACACAGTAATTAATGAAATCATCTGTAATAACTTTTCCTGGTTCGAATTGTGATAGAGATATGGATGTAGCTTTAAAAAAATTTGGTTTCAAAAATAAAATGGTTTGGCACGATGACAGTGAATTACCAAAAAGTGACTTAGTGGTCTTACCTGGGGGTTTTTCATATGGTGATTATCTAAGATGTGGGAGTATGGCGTCAAAATCAAAAATAATGCAGTCAGTGATAAACTTTGCTAAATCAGGAGGCTTAGTAATGGGAATTTGTAATGGATTTCAAATATTAGTTGAAACAGGCCTGGTNCCNGGAGTTTTGTTGAGAAACAAATATTTAGANTTTATTTGTAAAAATGTTTTCGTTAAAATTGATAACAAAGAAAACCCTTATTTCAAAAATCTTGATAAANATATATTTGAGTTTCATATCGCTCATAACGAAGGAAACTATTTTTGTACAAAAGATCAACTCAAAGAAATAGAGGANAATAACCAAGTTGCAATTTATTATTGTAATAATAATGGTAAAACTGAGGATCAATACAACCCTAATGGCTCTACAAAAAATATTGCAGGAATTTTTAATAANCAAAAGAATGTACTTGGTATGATGCCTCATCCTGAAAGAATGATTGATCAAAGTTTGTCTGGAGAAGATGGCTCTATATTTTTTAAAAACTTAATAAATAATATTAAATAATGNTAGTAAATGAAAAAGTTGCTATTGAGCATGGTCTTAAAGCTGATGAATATAAAAAAATTTGTGATCTATTAAAAAGAACACCTAACATAACTGAACTTGGAATATTTTCAGCGATGTGGAATGAGCATTGTTCTTACAAGTCATCTAGACTTCATTTGAAAAAATTACCCACAACAGGAAAAAAAGTTATTCAAGGTCCAGGTGAAAATGCTGGAGTAATAGATATAGAAGATGGTGATGCAATAGTTTTCAAAATAGAGAGTCACAACCATCCATCCTTTATTGAACCATATCAAGGTGCAGCCACTGGTGTTGGTGGAATTATGAGAGATGTTTTTACAATGGGAGCAAGACCTATAGCCAACCTGAATTCCATTCATTTTGGATCACCACAACACAAGAAAACAAAAAATTTATTGAGAGGGGTTGTTCATGGTATTGGTGGTTATGGTAATTGTATGGGTGTTCCTACTATAGCAGGACAAACATCATTTGATAGTTCTTATAATGGAAATATTTTAGTTAATGCTATGACCTTAGGATTAGTGAAAAAAAATAAAATATTTTACTCCAAAGCTGCAGGTTTAAATAAACCAGTGATCTATGTTGGGTCTAAAACTGGTAGAGATGGTATTCATGGTGCTAGTATGGCATCAGCGAGTTTTGATGACAAGATTGAAGAAAAAAAACCTACTGTTCAAGTNGGTGATCCTTTTACTGAAAAACTTCTTCTTGAAGCTTGTTTNGAGNTAATGGCNGGNGACTCAATTATTGCAATTCAAGATATGGGAGCTGCTGGNCTNACATCATCAAGTATTGAAATGGCTTCTAAAGGAAATTTNGGAATANAAATAAATTTAAATAAAGTTCCTTGTAGAGAGACAAANATGTCTCCTTACGAAATNATGCTTTCTGAGAGTCAAGAAAGAATGTTGATAGTTTTAGAAAATGGCAAAGAGGACTTAGCTAAAAAAATATTTGATAAATGGAATTTAGATTTTGCCATAATCGGCAAAACTACAAATTCAAAAAATATAGAGTTATTTTTTGATAATGANCAAGTTGCAAATATACCAGTTAATACTTTGGTAGAGAATTCTCCNATGTATGATCGAAAATGGAAAAAAGCTAAATTACCAAAAAAAAANAAGATTAAAAAAGAAGTTNTTAATAAATTTAAAATTAAAGATATTCTTAAAAAAATTTTATCTAGTCCTAACGTTTGTAGNAAAGAATGGATTTGGCAACAATATGATCATACAGTAATGGGTGATACTATACAAAAACCTGGTGGAGATTGTGGTGTTGTAAAANTACATGGTACAAATAAAGCAGTTGCTGCATCAGTTGACTCATCTGCTGTATATTGTTGGGCTCATCCATTGACAGGAGGTAAACAAGTTGTTGCTGAAAGTTGGCGAAACTTAATTTCAGTTGGTGCAACACCAATAGCAATAACTAATTGTCTAAATTTTGGAAGTCCTGAAAANGANGATAACATGGGTGAATTCGTTGAATGTGTTGAGGGAATTGGTGATGCAAGCAAATATCTTAATTTTCCCGTGGTATCTGGGAATGTTTCTTTTTACAACCAAACAAAAGAAGTTGGAATTAAGCCAACTCCTTCTATTGGTGGTGTTGGTTTGATCAAGAATTATAAAACAATGGTNACAATGGATTTTAAAGAAGTTAATAATTTGGTAATNATTATTGGAAAAACAGATGGGCATATAGATCAAAGTTTATTTGCTAGAACAATTTTAGATGAAAAAAATGGCCCTCCNCCTGAAGTAAATTTATTTAATGAAAAAAATAATGGGGAGTGTTTGCTTAACNTAATTGAAAAAGGNNATATAAAAAGTGCTCACGATGTATCTTTAGGTGGATTACTTACCGCAGTTAGTAAAATGTGTATAAAAGGAAATAAAGGAATTAAATTAGAAAAAACAAAAAAATTAATGAGTGATTGTGAATATTTTTTTTCTGAAGATCAAAGTAGATATATAATTGAGATTGATCAAAAAGATTTGAAAGAAGTTTCTAAAATTTTGAACAAAAATTCAGTTCACCATGAAAAATTAGGAATTATTGTTGATAAAGATATGATTATTAATGAAAAGACAAAAGTTACAATTGACGAATTAAAATCTTATAATACAAATTGGTTAACAAACTATATGAGTTCTTAATGGCAATGAATTTAAAAGAAATTGAAAACTTTATTAAAGAAGCAATGCCTGATGCTATTGTAGAAATTCAAGATTTAGCTGGTGATGGAAATCATTATTCTGCAATTNTAACNTCTTCACAATTTTCAGGTAAAAGNAAAATTGANCAACACAAAATGGTATATAATTCCTTAAANGGTAGAATGGGAAATGAATTACANGCTTTAGCAATTAAAACAAAGGAAAAATAATGGACGAACAAACAAAAAATACAATTCAAAATCATATTGACAGTAATGAAATTTGTTTATTTATGAAAGGAACTCCAGATGCTCCACAATGTGGATTTTCCATGGCTGTTTCAAATATTTTAAAAATTTTAGAGGTTAATTTTAAAGGTATTAACGTACTAGAGGATCAATCTATTCGTGAAGGTATTAAAATTTTCAGTGATTGGCCTACAATTCCCCAACTTTATATCAAAAAAGAATTTGTGGGTGGATGTGATATAATTAAAGAAATGCATGAAAATGGTGAATTGAAAAAAATCTTATCAGAAAAAAATATTTCTTTTAAAAATTAATTAATGAGAAGTTTTATTTATAAATCAATAATTATTTTAATTTGTGTAATTCTTGTTTATGAATTTACTATTGGAAAACAAGTTGCATTATTTAAAGATAGAGCAGATTCAATAATTTCAAAAGAAGGTCGTAGAGAAAGTGTCAATAAACTAAGAGATGAAATTAATAAAGCTGTTAATAAAGATAGATATTTATCGAAAGAAGATGCAATTCTTTTAAACAAATTTATAAAAAAAATACAAAAAGAAATTGCTGATGCAGACGGTAAGGAGCTTAATGATTCAAAAGGTCAAGAAGATTAATCACAACGCCATAAAGTTCCAACGCTTATTTTTTTACTATAGAAGGTATAATTATAAGTTTCATTCCAAATTAATTTACAATCTCGTGGATCAGATCTTTTAGCATTACGTAAATTTTTATAAGCTAGAACAGGTTTTACTTTGGCACTATCAAGTTGTTGGTACTTCCTAAAACAGCTAAATCCATGTTTAATCAAATAATCCTTCGCAAACTCATCACCGTAAATACATATATCTTTAGATAAATTATTATCTCTTGTGTATCCAATAACCTTTTTTGATAAGTTTTTTCCACTTACACCCCAATAATCAATCTCAAAATTTTTTTCAATTTTTGTAAATTTTGCAAAAGAATTAAGCCAAGTATACTGATATGGATTTAGTGATATATTTTCAAATATAAAAAATATCACCGTAAAAATACTCAAAATATATGAAAGTTTTTTATTTATGAAAAATATATTAATTAAACCCACTAAAAATAAAAGTGGAAGAACAAACATTATATGTCTTATTTCATCATAAATATTTACTCTTAATAGAATAAATAAAAAAACTATTGCTAATGCTGAAAAGCAAAATGTTCCATAATAAATTGTATGTAGGTCATTTTTAAAAATTTTTTTTTCAATTAAAGGAAAAGTTATAATTCCTAATATAATTAAAATTGGTAATTTAAAAAATAACCAAATAAAATAATAACTTGATGGAAGACTTAGTGAATTCATGCAATCACCTAAAGTTAAAGTACATATATTATTAAAATAATTACTCATCCATTTAATTGAATTAATAAACTCGTAAGGATCTAACCAAAAAATAGGGTTCATTAAATAAACAAATAAAACAAGCAGAAATAAAGAAATAGAAAATTTTTTGTAATAATCTTTAATAAATGCAAATAATTTTATATTTTTGATGTTAAACAAAATAATTAATGAAATCAGAACTTGTAAAAAAATCAAAATACCTAAAATTCTTATACTAATTAAATAAGCTGCTAAAAAAGATATAAAAATTAATTTTTTATATTCTAAGTTTTTTTCTAGATATATATCCTCAATAATATTCAGAAAGTAATAGGTTGTTATTAACCAAACAGAAAGAAAAGGAATGTCTTTCATATTAAATAAAGAATGACCAAATAAATAAGGGTAAAGAAGATATACGAAGGTGGATAAATAAGAAAAAAATGAGTTTTGAGTAATTTTATAAATTAATTTAAAAAAATAAATTCCAGATAAAGAAAAAATTAAAAAAACTGTTGAGTGTTTTGCCATAAGGTGCCCACCAAAATTACTAACTTCATTTAAATTAGATACCAAATTCGATATAAAAAATTGAATAGGTTGACTTATGTAATGGAAAGCTATTCCATGATATTTATCTAAATATCTTAAAAATTCATCATAATGACCAAAGTTTAATAGACTTATAATACCGGAAACATTTTTATCCCAGTTAAGTTGCTCAAATGATTCATCACTAGTAATTCCTGTTGTAATGCTCAGATAAATACCAATTCCAAGGTATAAAATTACAAGAAGATAAAATAGTATTTTCTTATCTTTTAACATTTTTGAAAACACATATTAACGATTTTCCAAATTTATTAAAGGTAACTAAATCAATTAGTCGTGATAACGGCATAAAGAAGTTCCAAATTTTAATTTTGTTTTTAATATTTTTGCTTGAAAAATTAAACACTTTATTAAGTATTAATAATAGCAACCCAAAACTATCATAATACTGAAGTTTAATTATCTTAAGATTTGTTTTTTTTGATATCTTTTCAAAATCTTTTTTATTATATCTTTTAAAATGACCTACAGATTTATCAAATTCATTATAAAAAATTTGAAAAGCAGGAACACTAAAAATTAAGATACCATTATCTTTTAATCTTTTTTTAGCGTTTTGAACCTCTTTTAAGTCATCTTTAATATGCTCTAAAACATCAAAATAAATTATAGATTCAAATTTATCTTTAACATTATTTATAGTTTTATTTGTAATTTTGACATTTTTTTTGTTATGTTTTTTTTTTAATAAGTTAAATAAATTTTTATCTGGCTCAATTAAGTTAATAGCTTTTAAATATCTCTTATAATAATTAAAAAATTCTCCTTTACCTGGACCTACTTCAGCTAAATTTCCTCTTAAATATTTTTTTATTAACGAAAGTTGATAATTCCTAAAGTTATAAGCAGAGTCAAAATACTCAAGCTCATAGCCATCATACTTTATTTTTGACATTAGCTAAATTTATCTAGAATAATATTCGATTACTAAGTTAGGTTCCATAACAATTGGATAAGGAACCTCTTCAAACTTTGGGGTTCTTACAAATTTAAACTTTTTATTTTTTAAATCCATTTGTATATACTCGGGAGTTTCTCTCTCTTTATTTGCTAAAGCAATATCAATAATTGCTAACTGCTTTGACTTATCTCTAATTTCAATAGTATCTTCTTCTCTAACTAAATAGCTTGAGATATTAACTTTTTTGCCATTTACTTTAACATGTCCATGATTAATTAATTGTCTTGCAGAAAAAATTGTTGTTGAAAATTTTGCTCTGTAAATAACAGCATCTAATCTTCTTTCTAATAAACCAATCAGGTTTTCTCCTGTGTCTCCTCTAAGCATTGTCGCTTTTTTATAGATATTTCTAAATTGTCTCTCGTTAATATTTCCATAATAAGCTTTTAATTTTTGTTTTGCTTGAAGCTGAATCCCATAATCAGAGGGTTTTGAACTTTTTGTTTGACCATGTTGGCCTGGACCGTACGCACGAGTGTTAAAAGGACTTTTGGGTCTACCCCATAAGTTTACTTTTAATCTTCTGTCTACTTTATGTTTAGAGTTTAATCTTTTTGTCATTTAATAATGGGTTTTATAAACTTACTCTTAATTTTGTCAATCAACGTTTTTTACCTAAACTTGCAAATACTCCTGATAATATACGTGTTTCTTTGTCTGATAAGTCCATTTTATAAAAAATATTTCTCAAGTTCTCCAACATTTTAGATCGTTTTTCTTTAGGTCTAAAAAAATTTATTTCATCTAGATTTTTAATGCAAAGACTTAACATTGATTGTATTTCTTTTTTACTTGCTGATTTAACCTTTTTGGACTTTTTAAAAGGGGCACTTTTTAATTTAATAATACTGGCAACGTACTGTGCAATTATTATTAAACTATGAGATAAGTTGAGGGACTTAAAATCAGGGTTGGTAGGTATTTGAAGAGTGTAATTTGCATAACTGATTTCATCATTGGACAAACCTGAAGCTTCTGAGCCAAATAAAAAGCCAATATTCTTTTTAAAATTTATTTCTTTTAAATTATCTAGATTAATATGTTTAATATTTTTGTTTCTAAATCTTGCTGAAGTAGCAATTACAATATCAATTTTGCTTAGAGCTTTTTCTAAATCGTCATAATTTTTGCTTTGTTTAATGATATCTTTGGCTCCAACAGATGTGGCTAAAATTTTATCATTTGGAAAAATCGGTTTTGGATTAATTAAAACTAATTTCTTAAAATTAA
>NHKK02000024.1 GCA_002169475.2 Candidatus Pelagibacter sp. TMED239 | reverse complement strand
TCTTCCTTTCCATTTAGGATCAGCTAGATCTTCATAAGACATTCCAGATAATTCAGCACCAGTAACTCTTTCAGGTGAATAATAAATTATTCTAGCTCTTTTTGCTATTCCAACCCATTTACTAGTTCTAAAACTTTTTGGAACAGCAGCTTTGATTGCTTTAGATGTTAGTCCACCTTGAAGATGACCTTTTGCATCCATAGCACCACATCTTCCAGCGTCAGCTGTAATGTAAAGATCTGCGGAAGAATCGGCACCCTCTTCAATTATTCTTTTTTCAAGAGCTCCCGATTTTCCATTAATTAGATTAACTTTAATTCCAGTCATACTTGTGAACTTGGAATAAAGTTCAGCATCAGCTTTGTAGTGCCTTGCATTAAATACATTTACTTCGTTAGCAACCGCAAAAGTTGAAACAAATATTGATGCAATTAATGTTATAATTGATATTTTTTTCATTATTCTTCTTTTTTAATTACTGTTATTTTATTGAAAATGATAACTATTCGCAATGATAATGATTATCAATCGCAAGAGTGTCGCACCTTTTTATTCTGTATTTATTGGGTTTTTTTTGATGATCAGATAAATTAAAGATCAATTTGAAGCTTAAAAGAAATAGAAATTTAGAAAATTTTTATTTAAAATTGCTCTGACTCTGTAGAGCCTTTCATGGCCGTAGTAGAACTTTCACCAGAACTTATAGTATTAGATACAGCGTCAAAATATGTTGTTCCAACTTCTCTTTGATGTTTAACACTAGTATATCCATCTTTTTCTCTAGCAAATTCTAGTTGTTGGATTTTGGAATACGCAGTCATTCCCTCTTTTTTATATTTTTCAGCAAGTTCAAATATTGCAATGTTCTGTGTATGAAATCCTGCAAGAGTTATAAATTGAAATTTATATCCCATCTCACTTATTTTTTGTTGGAATGTTGCTATTTCTGAGTCTGATAAATGTTTTTTCCAATTAAATGATGGAGAGCAGTTATATGCCAATAATTTTCCAGGAAATTTTTTGTGAATTGCATCTGCGAATTTTTTTGCTTCTTCTAGATTAGGTGTTGCTGTTTCACACCAAATTAAATCTGAGTAAGGAGCATAAGCTAAACCTCTTGAAATTGCTTGATCAATACCATGTTTAACATAAAAGAAACCTTCTGGTGATCTTTCTCCTGTTAAAAAGGGTTTGTCATTTTCGTCATGGTCGTTAGTAATTAACTTTGCTGCATTCGCATCAGTTCTAGCTAAAATGATCAAAGGTACGTCTGCAATATCTGCTGCTAATCTTGCTGCTTTAAGGTTTTTAATCATAGTTCCTGTTGGAACTAAAACTTTTCCTCCCATATGACCACACTTTTTTTCACTAGCTAGTTGATCTTCAAAGTGAACTCCAGCAGCTCCGGCTTTAATAAATTTCTTTGCCAATTCGAAAACATTTAAAGGACCGCCAAAACCAGCTTCCCCATCTGCAATAATTGGTAACATATAATCTGTTCTTTCTTTAGATTCCATTTGACCATCTTTAATTTCCATATGTTGAATTTGATCAGCTCTTATTAAAGCATTATTCATTGACTCAACTAATTTTGGTGCACTATCATATGGATATAAAGATTGATCTGGATACATTTCACCAGCACTATTAGCGTCAGCTGCAACTTGCCAGCCACTCAAATAAATTGCTTTAAGACCAGCTTTAGCATGTTGGACTGCATGATTACCAGATAAAGATCCTAGAGTATTAATGTAAGGTTCAGAATTTAAAAGATCCCATAATTTTTTTGACTGATGTTTACACATCGAATATTCAATTTTAATTGACCCTCTTAATCTCTCAACTTCTTCAGGAGTATAGTCTCTTTTAATTCCTGAAAATCTTTTTAAGTCATATGATACTTTAGCTTCTGAACTCATTATTTTTATATCCCGAATTTGTTAAGAAAATTAGATTGATCTAAGAATTAGTTGTTTTCACTATACTCGTTAGTGAACTCATTCATTCCGCTAGAACCCCAATCACAATGATCGTCTCTCAAGTAAATACCAGACTGGCTATACTGATTATGATCTTCTTTTTTAGTGATTCTAGACTGATTTTCTTGGTTTTTATTATTGTATTTGTTGTTCATGTAAACCTTATAATTTACAAAATTTACAAAAGCTATTAAATAACACAAAATACTTGTAAAATAAGGAAATTATGTGTAAATTATTATTTACAAAATTTACAAATAGAAAATATGAGTCAATTAGATTTAAAAATAGGTCCAAAAATCAAAGCTTTTAGAAGGCAGTTAGGTTTACAAGCTAACAAACTTTCTGAGGAATTAGGTATATCTCCTAGTTATTTAAATTTAATAGAAAGCGGAAAAAGAAAAATTGATGGAGATTTATTATTAAAAGTTTGTGAAAAATTAAAAATTGAATTGTCAGACTTGACTACTAAGTCCGATCTAAATTTGGCAAATAATATTTCAGAACTTTTAGATGATCAATTATTTGAGGATTTAGATATTTTAGGACCTGAAGTCCAAGATCTTGTTAATACAAATCCTAAAATAGCTAGAGCTCTAATAAAACTAGGAGATAATTTTAAACAAAAAGATCATGAATTGATAAATAAAGTTGAAAGTTTATCTGGAAAAATTATAGATAAAAGAAAAGCATCGTTTCCTGGAGAAGTNATTTCNGATTTTTTACAAGAAAATAAAAANTATTTTCCNAANCTTGANGANTTTGCAAANNAANTNTTTAATAAAGTNCAAAAAAANAANAGNACAAGATACATAGCTTTNTGTGAATANNTAGANTCTGAATATTCNATNNNNGTNAAAGATGTNATTCCTGAAGAAAAAAAACCTTTTTCAAAAATTTATAATAAGAATAAAGAAGAACTTTTATTAAGTGATTACAATTCACTTGAAACAAAAAAACTACACGCGGCAGCACAAATAGCACAGGAAGGAGCTATGGAAGAAATTAATCAATATCTTCTTAAGTTTGCTTTTCCATCTGAAGAATCAAAAAGATTAACTAAAGTTGCATTGTTAAATTATTGTGGAGCAGCAATTTTGATGCCTTATAAACTTTTTCACTCAGAATGTAAAAAATTAAAATATGACTTAGAACTTCTTCAAAATACTTTTGCTACGTCTTTTGAGCAAGTTGCTCATAGAGTTACCTGTCTTCAAGATCCTAAATTACCCGGTATCCCATTTCACATGCTTAGAGTANATATGGCAGGTAATATTTCAAAAAGATTTTCTTTGTCAGGAATCGAAATACCTCGATATGGAGGAGCGTGTCCAAGATGGAATGTTTATTCAGCCTTCACAAGACCAGGTGTAATTCAAGCAGCTGTTAGTAAAATGACTAATGGTGAAAAATATGTTTGTATTGCAAAAACTGTAGAAAAAGGTGTTGGAAGATTTGGCCAATCAAAAAGTATTTTATCTATTGGCTTAGGTTGTGAAGCAAAGTATGCAAAAGATTTTATTTATACAGAAAATATCGATATTAGTGATAAAAAAACTGAAATACCTATAGGTGTATCATGTAGAACTTGTGATCGACTAGACTGCTCTCAAAGAGCTTTTCCACCATTACACAAAAAATTTGATGTTGATATTAATTCTAGAGGAGTTTCAATTTACGTAAACGATAAATAATCTTCTACTTCCAGTCACCAATTTTACTAAAAAGAAAATTTCTAAAAGCTTTAACTCTTGCTGTACTCTTAAGTGATTGAGGATAAACAAAATGAGCTTCGGTTATTGGTCCTTCAGAGTTAGGTAAAACTTTTATAATCTGATTTGAATTTGTAACCAAATATTCAGGCAAAGCAGCTAATCCTACTCCACTTTCAACGGCTAATAGTAGCCCCATTACACTATTAACTTTCATTATAGATTTCCTTTTTTTTCCATCCTTTATTCCAAGTTTAAGAGCCCAATCTGGATTATAAACCGGAGAAGGCGCACCTTTACCAAATGATATAAATTTATGTTTATTTAAATCATTTATTGTTTTTGGCATACCATGTTTTTCTAAATATTTATTAGATCCATATATATAATATTTTATATCTACCAATTTTTTTTGAATATAGTTTAATTGTTTTGGTCTTCTCATAAAAATACCAATATCAGCTTGTCTTGTACTTAAATCGAGCTCCTTATCATCAAATATTAATTCAACTTCTACCTCAGGATTTAAAGACATAAATTCTTTAATTCTTGGAGTGAGCCAATGTGTGCCAAAGCTTCTAACTGTTGTTATTGTTAACTTTCCAGATGGTTTATTTTTTTGATCTCCTAAGGATGTTTCTACTTCTTTAAGTTTGCTAATTACCTCATTTGCGGTTTTAAATACATATTCACCATTTTCTGTTAAGGTTAAACCTCTAGCATGTCTTTCAAAAAGTTGGACATTTAAATCGTGTTCTAATGATTGAATTTGTCTACTAATAGCTGATTGACTTAAATTTAAATTAATTGTTGCATTAGTAAAACTTCCAGCCTCAGCTACAGCATGAAAAATCTTTATTTTATCCCAATCCATCTATTTCTTTAAATCTACAAGAACTCTACCTGAGATTTCACCTTTTAATATTTTTGGGTATACCTCTAATAACTCCTCTAAACTTACTATTTGAATTGATTTTTCAAGCAAATTAAAATCTATAAGATTTTTTGCCTCACCCCAAATAAATTCTCTTCTTTTAATACTACAGTTTGCAGAGTCCATTCCCCAAAGCTTTATTCCTCTTAGCATAAATGGAATTACACTTGTGTGAAGTTCATTAGTATTAGCGTTTCCACAAACAGCAATAATTCCATTTGGGTTTGTTTGGACTATAGCGTTTGCTAAAATTTTACCACCCACAGTATCAACCACACCATCCCACAATCCTTTATCAATAAGTCTTGGATCCTTATCAAATTCTTTTCTGTTTATAATACTTTTTGCTCCTAAAGATTTCAAATAATCTGCTTTAGAGTCTTTGCCAGTTACTGCAGTTACATTGTATCCCATTTTATTTAATGCGATTACCGCAACACTTCCGACACCACCAGTAGCTCCAGTTACTAATACATTATTTACTTTTTCACCTAATAAAATTTCTTCTCTTGCTTTAATTGCGAATGCACTCATTAATGACGTAAAGCCAGCAGTTCCAAGTATCATTGCTTGTTTGCTAGTTAAATTTTTTGGTTTTTTAACTAAAAAATCTCCATTAACTTTTGCAACTTGAGAGTAGCCTCCATAAAATATTTCACCTACCCTAAATCCAGTTAAAATTACTTCATCACCTTCTTTAAAATTTGAATTTTCACTTTCTAATACTGTTCCTGAAAAATCTATACCTGGAATATGAGGAAACTCTTTAACTAATCTTCCACCATTTTTTAATATCATTCCATCTTTAAAATTTAGATCAGAATAATCTACTTTAATTGTTACATCTCCATGTTTTAAAAAACTTTTATCNANTGATTTNACTNCTCTTGNAAANTNNTCACCTTNTTGATNNANAATTAATGCTTTAAATTGATNTGNCACTTTAATCTTTGTTTATACTTATAAATCTTAAATATCTATTTTGATAACTAAGATCTTCTTTAAATTGACCAAGATAATAATTTGTTACTGTTGTTGCTTGTTCTTTTTTAATTCCTCTCATGGTCATACATTGGTGAGTAGAATCAATTGTTACAGCCACTCCTTTTGCATCTAAAGACTCCATTATAGTTTTTGCAATTTGCATCGTAAGTCTTTCTTGTGTTTGTAATCTTTTTGAAAAAACTTCTACAACCCTAGCTAGTTTACTTAAACCTACAACTCTTTCTTTTGGAATATAAGCTACATGAGCTTTTCCTATAATAGGAGCCATATGATGTTCACAATGACTTTGTACTGAAATATTTTTTTGAACAACCATATCATCATAACCTTCGACATCACCAAAAGTTTTTTCTAAAATTTCATTTGGATTTTCTTTATAGCCTTTAAAATATTCCTTAAAAGCTTTAACAACTCTTTTGGGAGTTTCCAGCAAACCCTCTCTTGATGGATCTTCACCCATCCAACTTAGAATAGTTTTGAATGCATCTTCGGCTTCTTTATCCGAAACTTTTTTTAATTCTTGATCGTTATTTGTATCTTTAACTAATTTCATGCAACATTTTATACCTATAAATCAGCATTTTTAAAATATTTATTATATTTATATATATGCTACATAATTACCACATATGTTCAAAAAAAGAGAGAATATCGTTGAAATCGAAGAAGGCAATCTTCTATCTCCAAAATTTGATAATGATGGGCTTATTCCAGTCATTACAATTTGCTATAAAACAAAAGAAGTTTTAATGCATGGATATATGAATATTGAAGCCTTAAAAAAGACTATTGAAACAAAAGAAGCTTATTATTTTAGCCGATCAAGGAAAGCTATTTGGCATAAAGGCAAAACCAGTGGCTTTATTCAAAAAGTTATTGAAATTAAAATTGATGATGATCAAGACTCCATTTGTTTAACTGTTGATATTGGAGATGGAGCTAGTTGTCACGTTGGATATCGATCATGTTTTTATAGATCAATTCCTTTAGGTCCAATAGATAATGGTAGAGAGATTGAAATGAAATTTACTGAAAAAGAAAAAAAGTTTGATCCTGAAAAAGTTTATAAAGGTCAACCTAATCCAACTAAAATATAGATGAATAAAAATCAAAAAAATGTTCTAGGTGAAGATTTGGAAGAATGTTCAAATGAACCTTTGACAGGATGGTATCGTGATGGATGTTGTAATACTGATGAAAAAGATAGTGGTGTTCATACTGTATGTGCAAAAGTTACAACTGAATTTTTAGAATGGTGTAAAGAGGCTGGCAATGACTTAATAACACCACACCCTGAATTTGGATTTCCTGGATTAAAAGATGGTGATGGTTGGTGTGTTTGTGCCAGTTGGTATGCAAGAGCTGTAGAAGCAGGAAAACCTTGTCCCGTTTATTTAAAAAGAACACATGAAAAAACTTTAAAACACGTTTCTATAGAAATTTTAAAAAATAATGCAATAGACTTATCATAAGAAAAATTAAATTTTAAATGGGGATAGTAACAACAATAGCACCAGTAGCTTTAGCACTAATCATGTTGGGATTAGGTGCATCTTTAACATTAAAAGATTTTACAAGAGTAGCTCAAAACCCTAAAGAATTTTTTGTAGGATTAGTTTGTCAATTGGTAGTACTTCCAATTATTGCATATCTTTTAATAATTATTTTAAGAACTCCAATGGAATTAGCATTAGGTGTAATGTTAATAGCAGCTGCACCTGGTGGTGTAACTTCAAATATTTTAACAAAATTTGCTGATGGGGATGTGGCTCTTTCAATATCTTTAACCGCAATCACTAGTTTAATTAGTATTGTGTCTGTACCCTATGTAGTTTTTTTATCAATTGAAATATTTAATATTACATATGTCGTAAAAAATGTTTCTATGCTTGAAATATCATTAAAGATGTTTTTTGTTGTAACATTACCTGTATTAATTGGAATGATAATCAGAAAATTTGCAGATGATTTTATTTTAAGAAATATCAATATTATTAATAAAATATCTATCGCTTTATTTATAATTGTTTTTGTTGCGATCTATGTAGAGGAATGGAATAGCATTGTAATGTTTTTATCAACAGCTGGATTAATAGCTTTTACCTTGAATGTTACAATGATGATTATTGGTTTTTATGTAGCTAAATTTTTTACAACTGGAGTTGCTCAAAGAAGATGTATATCTTTAGAATGTGGACTCCAAAATGGAACTTTAGCAGTTTTTGTTGGAATACAATTATTTGGTACTAATATGACATATATGGTTCCAACCGCAGCTTATGCATTAATCATGATGACAACTTCTGTAATTTTTGTTCTAATTTTAAAAAGACAAAGTTAAAAAGAATTATCTTTAAAAGGGTTTAAGATAAAAAGGCGTCTCAAATTTTTTTGATGTTTCCTCTCTTGCTATTAATAAATTGTAAACACCTGAAGAAAAAATAGATAAATTTTTTATTATTTGCATGTGTGTTTGAGTTAAATCGTTTTTATACAATCCTGAAGGTGAATATCTTTTATTTTCATCAATTATTAAATATTTTGATTTTATTAATGAATTTAGTTTCCTAACTACTGTGGCTCTTGGTATGCCAGTAATTTCTGAAATGGACATTGCATTGAGGCCGATCTGTTGTGACCTTAAATCATTTCGATTATCAAAGATTTCTCTATAAAATGAATCTAATCGATTATTTAAACTACCATTTTTTGAAATATTATTTATTTGGTTTGCTTGACATGTTCCCCAAACATGAAAAGTAGCTAGATCCTTAAAATGTTTTTTCCAAGATGTAACCATAGGTATTTGTAATTCATAATAAAGTTTCCAAACATAAGAAAAATTTTCTTCTATGTTTGATTGTATTTCTTCTGACGTGAAAGATCTTTTTAATATTTTTCCATTAAGTAAAATTTTTGAAAATTTTGACAAAAATCTTGAAGTTCTTATTATTGAGTCTTGTGGCTTAACAAAAGGAAATGAGCTTCTATCAACTACAATTCCTTTATTAGTTCTTTTAATAACTCCTTTTTTTTCAAGTTCTATAATTTTTCTTCTTGTAGACTCTTTCGGTATCTTTAAATTTTTTGAAATTTCTATTACATTAAATTTTTCTATCTCAATAATATCTTTTGCATAGGTTTCCTCGTAACTTAATTTAACAAAATTTTTTGAGTAGAAATCTAAAGTTTTGTTAATTAAATAAATTATTATTAAAAATTTATCATGATCTTTAAAAGATCTATAAGCTCCATTAATCCAATCCAATTGGTGGTTAACCCAAAATAAACTAATTTGTTTGTAGTTCGTGGTCATCAAATTATGAACTTCTTCAGTATCAATTTGTGTTGATATTTTTGGTAATGACTTACTCATATTATTTAGTTTAGATTAAACCCGAAATGAACACAAGCAATCAAGAATTAAACCCAATATGGACAATAAATAAATTGTCTCATATTAAGTATGTGATTTAATTAATTTTATAAATAAATGAGTGCAGAAAATATTAATAAAACAGATATGAATAATGTTGATGCTGTTCAGACCCCCAAGGCATCCAGCGGAAATAACTCTGGAAGAGTTAATATTAATAATTTACTAGCCAGAGTTAGAGAGGAACAAAAAAAACAAAACAAAGTTAATCTTACTTTTTTTGGTATTTTTGCCTCTTTAATTCTTGTTGTAGGTGTTATTTTATCTTTTTAATCACATATTTCCATATTTAGGCCCACCACCACCTTCTGGAGTAACCCAATTAATATTTTGTGATGGCTCTTTAATGTCACAAGTCTTGCAATGTATACAATTCTGAGAATTAATAATAAATTTATTCAAACCATTTTCTTTTTGAACCTCGTAAACACCTACAGGACAATATCTTTGAGCAGGTTCATCAAATTTCTCTAAAGTATAATTAATTGGTAAATTTGGATCTTTTAATTGTAAGTGAACGGGTTGATTTTCTGTATGATTAGTTCCAGTTAAGTACACAGAACTTGTTTTGTCAAATGTAATAACATTATCTGGTTTGGGATAATCTATCTTTTTCATTTTACCTGCTGGTTTTAATGCTTCATGATCTGCATGTTTATGTCTTAACGTAAAAGGCAAATTACCTCTAAATAAAATCTGATCAATGCCTGTAAAAATTATCCCAAGTATTAGACCCCAACTAAAACTAGGTTTAACATTTCTAGCGCTATGAAGCTCTTTGTAAATCCAACTTTTTTTAAATTTATCTTCATAAATAGATAAACTTTTTTTTTCTTTTAAACTTTCAATGATTGTTTCAGCAGCAATTATTCCACTTTTCATAGCAGTGTGAGATCCTTTAATTTTTGGCATATTCAAAGTTCCAGCATCACAGCCAATCAATAACGCACCAGGCATAAACATTTTTGGTAAACTTTGTAAACCTCCCTCTATTAAAGCTCTTGCCCCAAAAGAAATTCTTTTTCCACCTTCAAGTATTTTTTTAATTGTTGGATGAGTTTTGAATCTTTGGAATTCATCAAATGGAGAAAGATAAGGATTTTTATAATCCAATCCAATAACATAGCCTAAAAAAATTTGCTTATTTTCTGCATGATAAACAAAGCTTCCACCATAAGTATCATTATCTAATGGCCATCCAGCAGTATGCATTACCATTCCTAGTTTATGATTTTTTTCATCAACTTCCCAGATTTCTTTAAAACCTATTCCATATTGTTGAGGGTCTTTATTTTTATTTAGATCAAACTTTTTTATTAACTGTTTACCTAAATGTCCTCTACAACCTTCAGCGAAAACTGTGACTTTACCTAAAAGTTCCATTCCTGGCTCATAGCTATCTTTTTTATTTCCCTCTTTATCTATACCCATATCTTGAGTTGCTACACCTTTGACTGAACCATCGTCATTATACAAAATCTCACTTGCTGGGAAACCTGGAAATATTTCAACTCCTAAATTCTCAGCTTGTTCAGCAAGCCATCTACATAAGTTAGCAAGACTGATGATATAATTATTATGATTTTTTTGTACCGATGGTAACAACCATGTTGGCCAACTAAAAGACTTAGTTTTACTTAAAAATAAAAACTTTTCTTTTGAAACTTTAGTTTTAACTGGTGAATTTAATTCTTTCCAATTAGGTATTAATTCGTCTAGAGCTTTAGTTTCAAAAACATTTCCACTTAAAATATGTGCACCAACTTCAGATGCTTTTTCTAACAAACAGACACTTAAATCTGGATCTAATTGTTTTAGTTTAATTGCCGTAGATAAACCAGAAGGACCCCCTCCCACAATAACTACATCATAATCCATCGCTTCTCTTGGCATGTGGTAAATTTTTACAATATTGTTTATTTTTGTATAGTGTTTAATTTATTCAATTCTTCTAAAAATTGTGGAAGAGCTTCAAATAAATCAGCTTCAAGACCATAGTCAGCAACACTAAAAATCGGAGCTTCCCCGTCTTTGTTTATTGCAACTATTATTTTACTTTCTTTCATTCCTGCGAGATGCTGTATTGCCCCAGAAATCCCTACTGCTATATATAAATCAGGCACAACAACCTTTCCAGTTTGACCTACTTGATGTTCATTGCTTATATAGCCTGCATCAACAGCAGCTCTTGAAGCTCCAATAGCAGCATTCAACTTATCAGCAACAGCATTAATTAATTTAAAATTTTCTCCATTTTGCATTCCTCTACCACCAGAAATTACTACTCTTGCTGTTCCTAATTCTGGTCTATCAGATTTTACCTCTTCTCTTTTAATAAACTTTGAAGACAAGAATTCTTCAGTAGCCTCAATCTTTTCTATTGATGCTGATCCACCAGATAATTCACAAGACTCAAATGATGTAGGTCTAATAGTTACACATTTTATTTTGTCAGTACTTTTAACAGTAGCAAATGCATTGCCCGCATAAATTGGTCTTAAAAATGTATCAGGTGATATAACTTTAACAATATCGCTTATTTGAGAAGTATCCAATAAAGCAGCTATTCTTGGCATCAAATTTTTCCCAAATGTATTGGCAGAACAAACTATATGAGAATAATCTTTAGAGATCTTAACTGCTAGAGGGGCAAAGTTTTCTGCCATATAATTTTCGTAAAAAGCAGATTCAGCTTGAAGCACCTTTTTAACGACTGGTATCCCAGATAAAGATTTAGCTACGCTATCACAATTATTACCTATCAATAAAACATGAAGGTCTGGATCTATTTGCGATCCTGCTGTTATTGCATTAAGTGTAAAAGATTTTAATTCTTTGTTATTATGTTCTGCTATTAATAAAACTGACATTATATCACTTTCGCTTCGTTTTTAAGTTTATTAACTAATTCAGCTACGTTAGCTACTTTTATTCCAGCTTTTCTTTTAGGTGGTTCTTCTATTTTAATTTGTTGTACTCTTGGTGTTGTATCAACACCTAAATCTGAAACATTTAATATTTCTAAAGGTTTTTTTTTTGCTTTCATAATGTTTGGTAGTGATGCGTATCTCGGTTCATTTAATCTTAAATCACATGTAACAATTGAAGGGATATTTACCTCTATAGTTTCTAAACCTTCATCTATTTCCCTTATAACTTCCAAGCTTTTATCTTTTATTTCAATTTTTGATGCAAAAGTTGCTTGTGGCCAATTTAATAAAGCACCTAACATTTGACCTGTTTGATTACAATCATCGTCAATTGCCTGTTTGCCCATAAAAACTAAATCGGGATTTTCTTTTTCAACAATCTTTTTTAAAATTTTTGCAACTGCTAAAGGCTCTATAATACCATCAGCTTTGACTAAGATCCCTCTATCCGCTCCTACTGCTAAAGCTTTTCTAACTGTTTCTTGTGCTTTATCTTCTCCGACCGTAACAACAACTATTTCTTTCGCCTTTCCTGATTCTTTGATTTTAACTGCTTCTTCTATAGCGTTATCATCAGGAGGATTACTAGACATTTTAACATTTTCTGTTACTACCCCAGAGCCATCTTCTTTTACTCTTACTTGCACGTTATAATCAATTACTCTTTTTACTGCGACTAATATTTTCATTAAGCTCTCAAAAAATTGTTTTCTGGATCATATGGACTTTCGTCCAAAATAGTAGCATCATACATTTTACCTAAAATATCAATTTTCAATTTTTGACCAGTTGTCGCAACATCTGGCTTCACCATTCCTAAAGCAATGGATTTACCTAATCTGAAACCAAAATCTCCTCCCGTAGCTCTTCCAACGACTTTTCCATTTTCATAAATAGGGTTATTACCTAATACATCTGCATCATCAATTTTATGAATTTCCATTGTAACTAATTTATTATCAAAGCCTTTTTCTCTCCATCTATTAAGTGCTTCCAAACCTATAAATTTACCTTTATTGGGATGGACAAACCTTTCTAACCCAGACTCATATGGTGAGTATTCTATAGAAAGTTCTGTACCAACGAGTTTATAAGATTTTTCTATTCTTAAACTGTTCATAGCTCTAATTCCATAAGGCTTAAGTCCTAAATCTTTACCAGCTTCCATTAATTTATCAAAAATATGATTTTGATATTCAATTGGATGATGAAGTTCCCAACCTAATTCTCCAACAAAGTTTACTCTCATAGCATTAACTGGTGCATTTCCAACGTCAACTTTTTTAGCACTTAACCATTTAAAATTTTCATTTGTAAAATCATCTTTTGAGACTCTACTCATTAACTCTCGTGCTTTTGGTCCTGAAACTACCAAAACTCCAATGCTGTTTGTCAAATTTTCAAATTGAACACNATCCATNNTNTGGCATCCATTTTTGNATCCANTCATGNTCCAATCTTNNATTNGCTCCAGCAGANACTANATAANAACTATNTTCTGNCTCTNTCATTATTGTAAANTCNGANTGNACACCTCCNTTNGTATTNANAGCATGNCATAAANNNATTCTTCCAATTTTTTTTGGAAGTTTNTTTGCNACNANATAATCTAANAATTCNTCNGCTNNAGNNCCTNTNATTCTNCATTTNGCAAATGCNGTCATATCTAANAGNCCNACATTTTNTTTAACATTTTNACATTCTTTTTNTATTGCNTNNAACCACTTNGANCNTCTAAANGACCAATCATCTTTNTGNTCCATNCCNTCNNNNGCAAAAAANTTNGGTCNNTCCCANCCAAANTTTTGNCCAAANACTGCNCCNAGNTTTTTCATTCTNTCATAACAAGGTGAGGTTCTNAGNNNTCTNGCNGCNNNTCTTTCNTCATCNGGATAATGAACNNTAAAAACATGNNTNTANGCNTCNTCATTTTTTTCTTTTAAATAAGATTTAGTTGCATAATNNCCGTANCNTCTNGGTTCNACNCCNANCATATCAATNGTNGGTTCNCCATCTACAATCCATTCNGCNANNTGCCANCCNGCTCCNCCAGCNGCNGTTATTCCAAAACTATGACCNTCNTTAATCCAAAAATTTTTTAATCCCCANGCNGGNCCAACTATNGGGTTACCATCTGGNGTATAACANATTGCNCCGTTATAAACTTTTTTNACNCCNACTTCNCCAAANGCAGGAACNCGNTGAATTGCNCCNTCAATATGNGGTGCNAGTCTATCTAAATCNTCTTGAAACAATTCATATTCAGAATNTTTTGAAGGTCCNTCAACATAACATGCNGGNGCACCATCTTCATANGGNCCTAAAATNAANCCNCCNGCNTCCTCTCTCATATACCATCTGCTATCACTATCTCTTAAAACTCCCATCTCAGGTAAGCCCTCTTTTTTCCTTTTTAANATTAGTGGGTGTGGTTCGGTTACAATATATTGATGTTCAACGGGAATTACTGGTATATCCAACCCTACCATCTTACCAGTTTGTCTTGCAAAATTTCCTGAACATGAGATTACATGTTCACATTCAATATTTCCCTTATCGGTCTCTACTATCCAACCATTTTTAGTTTGTTTAATTCCAACAACAGAAGTGTTTCTGTTTATCTCAGCACCCATATTTCTTGCTCCAATTGCCATCGCTTGAGTAAGATCTGCAGGCTGAATATAACCATCTTCTGGATGTTGAATTGCTCCTATTAAATCATCAATATGACACAAGGGCCATATTTCTTTAACTTGATCTGGTGTTAAAAATTTTACATCTACACCAATGGTTTTTGCAACTCCTGCATATTGATGATACTCATCCATTCTATCTTTAGTGCTAGCAAGTCTAATATTAGATACAACGCTAAAACCAACATTTTGTCCTGTCTCTTCTTCTAACTTTTTGTAGAGATTAACCGCATACTTATGCAATTGTCCTACAGAATAACTCATATTGAATAAAGGAAGTAAGCCTGCTGCATGCCAAGTTGAACCAGAAGTTAATTCTTTTCTTTCGACGAGGACTACATCGGACCAACCTTTTTTAGCTAAATGGTAAAGAGCACTAACCCCAACAACTCCTCCACCAACTACTACTACTTTTGCTTTAGATTTCATAAATTCGATTCCTACTAAATTTTTATTAATTACGAAACAAAATTATATTATTTGTTCTATTAAATTGACGATCCTAAAGACATAGGAGCCGAGACTAATGTGGTGAGCCAACAATCCTTTAAAAAGCCATCTTTATTATATCTTTCTACTTGCCAATAAAATTTATAATAAGTCTTATTTGCATCTAAAACTATTACTTCATATGAAGCTATAGAATTATTGATCTGTTTCTCAACAATTTTATGATCTAAATGGTTTAACAGCATTTTATAAGAATTTCCTTTAATCATATTTGTAAATCTCTCTAAAGGTCCTGTATTTTTTTGATTATTTGGATGAGCAAATTCCCATGTTTGTCTTATACCGTGGTCTTTGATTGGATAATTGTTGTTCATTAGACCTTTAAGTTGAATTTCTACTACCTTTTGTGGATTAATAGAATTNTTTGGTTTAATAAGTTCTGCTTTAGACTCNCTAGAGGTGGCTATAAACATAATTGCCAAGATGAATATTAAAGCTAAGTAAGCTAATACGTATAGTGAATATTTAAAAAAGTTTTTCATATTCAATTTTTGTACATTTATCCTCAATATATTCAATTTTTTTTGACTCAACAATTGATCTTGCTGCATGACTTCTAATCCCCAACTGCAACCATAAAACTTTTGCACCTATTTTAACGGTGTCTTTTGCTATGTCTGGCGCCTCCTCCGATGGTCTAAAAACATCTACTATATCAACTGAGTTTTTTATATCAGTTATTTTTGCAAATACCTCCTCACCTAAAATTTTTTGACCTTTTGCAAATGGATTTACAGGATAGACCTTAAATCCATATTTTTGCATATACTTCATAACAATTGTGGATGCCTTTGTTTGGTCATTACTAACTCCAATCATTGCTATAGATTTATATTGAGAGAATATTTCTTTTATATTTGCCATTATTTATTTTTCCAAACAGGTTTTCTTTTTTCTAAGAATGCTGATATTCCTTCTTTAGCATCCATTGCCATCATGTTAATTGTCATCATTTTACTAGTATATGTATAAGCTTTTCTTAAAGGCATTTCTAATTGTTTATAAAAAGTTTGTTTACCAATTTTAATTGTCAAATTTGATTTAGAAGCNATTTTTTTGGCAATTTTTAAAACTTCAGCATCTAATTTTGATTTTGTAAAACAATCATTAATTAAACCTATTTCTTTTGCATAATTTGCTTTAATAGGTTCTCCAGTTAATAACATTTTCATCATTGGTTTTCTGTTAATTTTTCTACTTACGGCAACCATTGGAGTACTACAGAATAAACCTATGTTCACACCAGGGGTTGCAAATAAAGCATCTTTGGTACTGTATGCTAAATCACAACTTGCTGCTAACTGACATCCAGCCGCAAATGCAGCNCCATGCACTTTAGCAATTACTGGTTTTCTTCCTTCTACAATTTGAAGCATTAATTTTGAACAAAGATTAAATAATTTTTGATATTTACTTTTTTTCTTTAAACCTCTTACTTCTTTTAAATTGTGACCAGCACTGAAACCCTTTCCTGCTCCCTCTAAAATTATTACTTTAACTTTTTGGTCTTTATCTAATTTTTTGAATATTTTGATTAGATCATTTAAATTTTTTGTTGATAGAGAGTTGTAAGTTTTAGGTTCGTTGATAATAACTCGAGCAATATCTTTATTATGATAACTAGTTTTTATATTCATTAGATTTAATCTAACTTACCTTCTTCTCTCATCTTTGCTCTAATTTTTGTAGCTGAGATTTCTTGAATTTCTTTTGAAAGTTNAATTTCTTCAATTTTATAACCCACTCCTCTNCCATAACAAATNTTTGTTATATTTGGNACCATCATAATCTTAAATCTTCCNTCAAATTCNGGNTTTAANNTATCNTCAATATTNTTTTTNACTGTCTCAAAATCAAATGGNTTATCATCNACNCCTTGAACATCTCTAATTTGAATNCAAACTTGACCTGTTTTTTTTATTATNTCTTTAAATAAAGTNTAATGACCATCATGAAANGGTTGCCANCTNCCTAGCATTTGTGCNGTTGGTTTTTTGTTNTCCCATTNATAAGTCATTATTTTATCTCCTTAAATATTTTTGGTGCCCAATTTTTAGCATCTTGTGTTGTA
>NHKK02000045.1 GCA_002169475.2 Candidatus Pelagibacter sp. TMED239 | reverse complement strand
TGTAATATTAATACTATATGCGCTTGTAGCTCAACTGGATAGAGCGCCTGACTTCGGATCAGGAGGTTCTGGGTTCGACTCCTAGCAGGCGCGCCATTAGTTAAGCGCTTTTTTTTCTAATAATCGTATAACAGCAGAATCATCAAAATTTTCTAGACCTTCCATACATCCCTTTTCATACATTTTAAGCGCAACTTTAGTAAGGGGTAAATTTATAAAATGTTTTTTTCTTAATTCGTTAGCTAATTTCATATCTTTTTTAAAAATACTTAATCTACTTAGAGGTTTAAAATATTTTTTTTTTATCATTCTCTCCCCTCTATCTGCGAACATCCAACTTTGACCTGAGGAATTATTAATTATCTTAAATATTTTTTTTAAATTAATCTTTTCTTTTTTAGCAAGCATAATAGCTTCAGCTGCTGACACAATCTGAATTCCTGCTAAACAATTATTAATTATTTTTACAGTTGAACCAGTCCCTATGTTATTTCCTAAGTTATATATATTATTTCCAATATCTTTTAATAAGGCTAAATTTTTTTTATATACATTTTCTTTTGAAGAAAGCATTAAACTTAACTTTCCTTTCATTGCTTTTTTTGGTCCTCCTGATACTGGGCAGTCAATATATTCAAAACTATTTTTTTTTAATTTTTTATAAATTTTTTTAACCCAATTTGGAGATACTGTGGTGCAGTTAATAATGGTATGATTTTTACTAATTTTTAGATTTTTTTTGATTTCTATGAATGTATTTAAAATTTTTTGGCACTGATTTTCATTTAATACAATTATTATTAAGATATTAGTTTTTAAAAAAATTTCTTTTAAATTTTTTACAAAAAAAAAATTTTTAGAAGATTTAATCTTATTATACTTATTTATATCATAACCAAAAATTTTATATTTTTTTATAAGATTTAATGCAATAGCTGTGCCCATTGATCCTAATCCCAGAATACCAATTTCTTTCTTCATATTTATTCCCCAATATTAATTAAAGTTCCTTTTTCTCTAGCTTTATCGAAAGAATAATAGAATATTAATATCGCTATAGCCAGATATAAAGCATTTAAATACAAAGCTTGAATAATATTTTCATAATTTACAAATTGATTGACCAATATATTTCTTGTCTCTTCAAAAATATAAACCAATGGCAGCGCATAAGCTATTGTTTGAAAAATATCAGGAAGAGTTTCGACTGGATAATATATGCACCCAAAAGGAGCCAAAAGAAACATTGTAGACCAAGCAATATTTTCAAATGATGGTCCAAATCTTAAAAGTCCTGCAGCAACAAGTACACCAAGTGTAATTCCAAAAATATACAAACTTAAAAAAAGAAAAGCTAAAGGTAAACCTAAATCTAATAAAGATATTCCAAATAGAGGGGAAGTTAATAATATTGCAGGTACTAAACCTATTAAAGCTCTAATTAAAGCAGTAAAGACTAATGATACAATGATCTCACTAATTTTCATTGGAGCAATAAATAGATTAGTAAAATTTCTACTCCAAATTTCTTCTAGAAATAACATATTGAAACCAATACTTGTTCTAAATAAAAAGTCATAAAGAATAGCGCAAGAAAGAATTACTCCAACAGCGCCACTATAATATGTGCTATGAGTTGCAAAGAAGTTAGAAATGAAACCCCACAGAGTAATTTGAATAGATGGCCAATAAATTAAATCCAATATTCTAGGAAATGATCTTGTGATTAAATAGAAGTGTCTTAAAAAAAGACCATAAATTCTAGTTAAATTCATTTTTATTTCTCGCGATTTCTAAAAACACTTCTTCTAAGTTCTTCCTTCCGTGTTTTTTAATTAAATTTTCTGGGGTACCTCTATCAACAATAGACCCCTCTTTCATCATTAGTACAGAACTGCATAGTCTTTTGACTTCATCCATATTATGCGAAGCTAATAATACCGATATTTTCTTTTCTTTTTTATAATTCTCTAAAAATGTTCTTACAAAGTCTCCAGTTTCAGGATCTAAAGATGCTGTTGGCTCATCAAGCAAAAGTACTTGCGGATTATTAATTAATGATTTTGCTAAGCTTACTCTATTTTTTTGTCCTGAAGAAAGTTCCCCAGTAACTTTATCCAAAAGATCATTTAACCTTAATTTATTTGAAAGGAAATTTATTTGTTCATTTAAGTTTTTAATATTATATAATTTTCCGTACACAATTAAATTTTGTTTAACAGTAAGTTTTTTTGGTAATTCTATGTAAGGAGAAATAAAATTTATTTTATGAAGAAGGGAAATTTTATTTTTTTCAATATCCATTCCATTAATTAAAACTTTACCATTTGTTGGTTTTAATAAACCAAGTATCATTCCAATTGTTGTAGTTTTTCCACAACCATTAGGGCCTAGCAAACCAACGATTTCATTTTCATTTATTTTAAAATTTATATTATTTACTGCCTCTTTTGATTTGTATGTTTTAGACAGATTTATTACTTCAATGGAATTTGACATTTAATATTTAGAAGCTCTTTGTAATCTATCATTTATTGTTTTGCCAATACCAATATTTGGAATTTTTTCTACTGCAATCATTTTATATCCATCTTTCTTTATTTTTCTTAACAAAGAATATAAATTTTTTGCAGCTTGTTTTAGATTATTATTTCTACTTAAATAGTAATAATTTTTTAAAGTAATTTTTCTTTTTTTTATTAATAGAAAAGCTTCATCTTCTTTTGGTTTTTTAGCATTTATTCTCAGCGGAATACCAGGAGAGTAATGTAATGGGAATTGACCAGGTGAAATTTTTTTTTTTGAATTAGTTATAATTGAAACTTTTTTNTTTAATNCCTTCTCTATTTTTGAAATATCAAGTCCACCAAATCTTAATATTGTTGGTTTGTTTGTAAGATTAATNATGGTCGACTCTACNCCAATCTGACACTTNCCNCCGTTTAAGATATATTTAATTTTTGNNCCAAANTCCTCTTTAACATCNGANGCTTGNACNGANCTTAATCTAGTTGANANATTNGCNCTTGGTGCGGCTAANGGNTAANNTAAATTTTTAAGNAATTNTNTAAACAANNGATGTTTNGGAAANCGNACNGCNAGAGTTTTATTTTTATTANTTACAAATTTAGAAATTTTNGNTTNTTTTTTTAANTTCAAAATAAAAGTTATCGGTCCAGGAGAAAATTTATTATAAAGTTTAATAAAGTTATCNTTAANAANNCAATCTTTTTTAAGTCTATCTATATTATAATANTGAACAATTAATGGATTATTTAATGGTCTTTTNTTAAGTTNAAAAATTTTTTTTACNGAAGTATCANAATAGGCATTTCCTGATAATCCATAGACAGTTTCAGTAGGTACTGCTACGCAATGNTTTTTATCTAAATAATTTTTTGCTTTTTTGATATTTGATTGAATAGNTTTCATGTATTAATAATTATTATTATATGAAAGATAAAAATTTACCACCTGATATTGATACAGGATCANTTGAAGAGCTTACAGATAAGGCAAATCAAATAATTGAGTNATTAGAAAATGAAAAAGATCTANATAATTCAATTGANAGCTATCANCAATTGTTAAAGTTAAATAAAATTATTGCNAAAAAATTTCAAAAAGATTTTAAATCTATAAGTGAAANTACNACAAAGAAAGTTAAAGAAATNNTNAAAAAGAAATGAAACTTAAGCTCAAAAAAATTGCAAAAGATACAAATNTTTTTTTAAAAAAATTNATTAATAAANAANATAATTCTAANTTAACTTNNGCNATGAAGTATNGCTTGTTTCCAGGAGGAAAAAAAATTAGATCTAAAATTATAATTGATATTGGNTCTTTGTTATCAATTGATTATAANACACTAATTGCNATAGGTGCAGCTGTAGAATGNATTCATGCGTACTCACTTATTCATGATGATTTNCCATGTATGGATAATGANAAAATGAGAAGAGGNAANCCCTCTACNCATATTAAATTTGGAGAGTCAACAGCNGTTCTTGCTGGAAANTCTNTNCTNACTATGGCTTTTGAAATTTTATCCAGCTCAACTTTAAAAGTNAGTGAAAAAGTTAAAATTAATTTAATTAAAAANTTATCTTTATGTTCAGGCCATTTAGGTATAGCTGGAGGNCANTATCTNGATCTNAATTATGAAAAAAAAAAAATATCTAAAAAAAAGATTATAGAAATGGAGATTAAAAAAACTGGAAAGNTATTTAGTTTTTGTTGTGCTGNNCCATCAATCATTAAAGGAAAAAACAAAAAAGAAATTAGATTTTTTGAAAATNTAGGTTCTAATATTGGTNTATTGTTNCAAATAGCTGATGATTTGATTGATTTTAANGGTGANNCAAAAAAAGCTGGAAAAAAAACTAGAAAAGACCANNAAAAAGGNAAAGCGACACTTATAAGTTTACTTGGACANAGGAATTCNATTAAATANTGTAATAAAATTATTTTTAATATTAATAANAGTTTAAAAAAATATGGTTCAAATTCTAAAAATATTGAAGAAACTTTAGATTACATTTTAAAAAGAGATAAATGAAAAATAATTATAAATTTTTAGATAATATTAATTTTCCATCTGATCTTAGAAAGATATCAGAAAATGATTTACAAAATGTTTCTGACGAGGTTAGAAAAGAGATGATTAGTGCAGTNTCTGAAACNGGAGGACATTTNGGTGCTGGTTTAGGNGTAGTTGANCTTACAGTAGCTCTTCATTATGTCTTTGATACTCCAAATGATAAATTAATTTGGGATGTNGGNCATCAATCTTATCCACATAAAATTTTAACAGGTNGAAAAAATAAAATTAGAACATTAAGACAAGGAAACGGANTATCAGGTTTTACAAAAAGATCAGAGAGTGAGTATGATCCTTTTGGAGCTGCACATAGTTCTACATCTATNTCTTCAGCATTTGGTATTGCAGAAGCAAATAAATTGGCAAATAAATCATCNAACGTAATAGCTGTAATTGGTGATGGTGCAATAAGNGCGGGTATGGCTTATGAAGCAATGAATAATGCNGGAGCATCAAAAACTAAAATGATAGTAATTTTAAATGANAATGACATGTCAATAGCTAAACCAGTAGGTGCNATGAGAGGTTATTTNGCTAAATTATTTACTGGAAAAATATATTTTAGTTTNAGGGAAACGTTTAAGCTAATTACNTCAGCATTTTCAAAAAGATTTAGTGCTAAAGCTGGTAAAGCNGAAGATTTCTTACGTTCTGCAGTTACAGGAGGTACCTTGTTTAATTCATTAGGTTTTTACTATGTNGGACCAATTGATGGNCATGATTTGACAACNCTTGTTCCAATTTTAAAAAATGCAAGAGACTCTAAACATGAAGGACCAATTATGATTCANATCAAAACTCAAAAAGGAAAAGGTTATTCATATGCAGAAAAAGCTACTGACCACTATCATGGTGTTTCAAAATTTAATGTTGAAACAGGCGAGCAAGTTAAAAGTGGTTCTAATCTTCCTGCTTATACAAAAGTATTTGCTAATACTTTAGTCAAACATGCTCAGAAGGATAGTAAAATTGTAGGAATAACTGCTGCGATGCCAGGAGGTACTGGAATGGATATTTTTGGAAAAGAATTTCCTAAAAGAATGTTTGATGTTGGAATAGCTGAACAGCATGCTGTAACTTTTTCTGCAGGTTTGGCTACTGAGGGATACAAGCCTTATGCAGCAATTTATTCTACTTTTTTACAAAGAGCTTATGATCAAGTTGTCCATGATGTAGCTATTCAAAGTTTGCCAGTGAGATTTGCAATAGATAGAGCAGGTTTAGTGGGAGCAGACGGATCAACACACGCTGGTTCGTTTGATATTACTTATTTATCCACTTTACCTAACTTCATTGTTATGGCTGCAAGTGATGAAGCTGAATTAGTAAAAATGATTAATACTTCAGTTGATATAAATGATAGACCTACTGCAATTAGATATCCAAGAGGAACAGGAATAGGATTGGAACTACCTTCAATAGATGAGAAAATTGAATTAGGTAAGGGAAGGGTTATTCAAGAAGGAAAGCAAGTTTGTATTTTGAGTTTAGGAACAAGACTTGAAGAATGTAAAATAGCAGCTGAAGAATTAAAGAATAAAGGTGTCTCAACTACAATTGTGGATGCAAGATTTGCAAAACCCCTAGATCAAGAACTTATTTTAAAATGTGCTAGAGAGCACGAGGTAATGATCACTATAGAAGAAGGATCAATAGGTGGATTTGGCTCTCATGTAGAAAACTTACTTTCAGAGAAAGGAGTGTTTGATAAAGGTTTAAAATTTAGAGCAATGACATTGCCTGATGTTTTTATTGAACAAGATAATCCAAAAAAAATGTATGAGTTGGCAGGTTTAAGTTCGTCTCAAATTTCTAAAAAAATCTTAGATATTTTATTTAAAAAGGAATCAATAAAAGTAGTAAAAAATTAATATTATTTTCAACTACATTGAGCTTTATTCATTAGATAGTGATCTAACAAAATACAATTCATCATAGCTTCCCCAACTGGTACGGCTCTAATACCAACACAAGGGTCGTGTCTTCCTTTAACTGAAATAGTAGTATTTTTTCCAAATTTATTAATTGTTTTTCTAGTTGTTAGAATTGACGAGGTGGGCTTAACAGCAAACGAAGCAATAATTTCTTGACCACTCGAAATACCTCCTAAAATTCCACCAGCATTATTAGAGTTAAACATTAATTTTTTTCCTTTTTGTGAGATTTCATCTGAGTTCTCTTCCCCACTTAATTGTGCTGAATTCATTCCAGAGCCAATATTTACTCCTTTAACAGCGTTAATGCTCATTAGTCCGGAGGTTATATCCGAATCTAATTTTGAATAAATTGGAGCACCAAGACCTGCGGGTATGCCTCTTGCTCTTATTTCAATAACTGCTCCACAAGAGGATCCAGATTTTCTAACACCTAGCAAGTATTTTTCCCAAATTTTAACCATAGATTTGTCAGGACAGAAAAAAGGATTTTTATTAATTGTTTTATCTTTCCATTTACTAGTATCACATCCTAATATTCCTAACTGAGTAACAGCACCAATAACTTTAAATTTTTTTCCTAATTTTTTTTGTAAAACTAGTTTAGCTATCGCTCCGGCTGCAACTCTAGCTGCAGTTTCTCTTGCTGAAGATCTTCCGCCACCTCTGTAGTCTCTTATTCCGTACTTTTTAAAGTAAGTATAATCTGCATGACCTGGTCTAAATTTATTTTTGATATTACTATAATCTTTTGATCTCATATCTTTATTATAAATAATGAGAGAAATAGGTGTTCCTGTAGTTTTACCTTCAAATACACCAGATAATATCTGAACTTTGTCGTCTTCTTTTCTTTGTGTTGTAAATTTTGATTGTCCAGGTTTTCTTTTATCCAATTCTATTTGAATATTTTGTTCATTTAAATTAATATTTGGTGGACAACCATCAACTATACAGCCAATAGCTGGCCCATGAGACTCTCCCCAAGTAGAGAAACGAAATAGCTTTCCAAAAGTATTAAATGACATTATTTATATTATATAGATTATTTTGTTGAAATTATGAATCAAAAAAACTTACTTGGCCTTAATAACTGTTTTTTAGATATAGATGATCCAATTCAACTATTCAAAATATGGATGGATGAAGCTATAAAAACAGAACCTAACGATCCTAATGCAGTAGCGTTAGCTACTTCAAATAAGAATAATTTCCCATCAGTAAGAATGGTTTTATTGAAAAATTTTAATAAAAATGGATTTGTTTTTTATACAAACTTAAATAGTCAAAAAGGAAATGAATTAAAAACAAATCCTAAAGCTGCAATGTGTTTTCATTGGAAAAGTTTACTGAGGCAAGTTAGAATTAGTGGATCAGTATCATTGATAGAAAATGATACTGCAGATGAATATTATAATTCTAGAACTTATGATAGCAGGATAGGTGCTTGGGCATCAAAGCAAAGCGAAGAATTAAGTAATAGAGATGAATTGATGAGCGCAATAGAAGAATTTAAAAAAAAATATCAAGATCATAGTAATGTTCCTAGACCAAATCATTGGTCTGGATGGAATTTATCTCCACTAAGTATTGAATTTTGGTTAGATGGAGATAGCAGAATACATGAGAGACTTAAGTATACTAAAGAAAGTAATGATAATTGGATAAAATCTTTATTAAGTCCTTAAAAATTTCTAGCTAAACTAAATGATGTAAGATTTTTAAGAATTTCTTTTTCTTTTGAATCTTTAAATATTGTTAAAGAATTTGAAGCAAGATTAATATAATGTTGAGCTTTTTGATAACATTCTTTTATTATTTTATATTTTTTTATTAGTGAAATAATTTTTTCAAAATCATCTTCATTTCTTAATTCTTTTAAAAATATTTCTTTTAAAATTTTTTTTTCTATCAAGTCACATTTTTGAAAAAGTAAAATTATTGGAAGAGTAATTTTTCCTTCAAAAAAATCTTGACCAATTTTTTTTCCAAATAATTTTATTTCAGAGTTATAATCAAGAGTATCATCAGCTATTTGAAAAGTGAGACCAAGATTTCTTCCATAAAATTCTAGAGCATCTTTTTCTTTATTTTCAACTTTAGATATAATGGCTCCAACCTTTGTAGCGGCTGCAAACAATTCAGCTGTTTTTGCTGAAATAATTTTTAAATATGTTTCTTCTAACATATCAACCTCACCTGTATGTTGAAGTTGCAAAACTTCTCCTTGAGCTATTTTTGATGATGTTGATGATAATAATTTTAAAACCTCTAAATTACCGTCTTCTACCATCATTTCAAAACATCTGCTTAATAAATAATCACCAATTAAAATAGAAGATTGATTATTCCAAACTATATTTAAAGTTTTTTTTCCTCTTCTTAGAATACCTTCATCTATTACATCGTCATGCATTAGTGTTGCGCTATGAATTAGTTCAACGCAAGCAGCCAAATTTATGTCTCTAGATCCTTTTGAGTAACCACATAGCTTTGCTGAACCTAAAGTTAATAATGCTCTTAATCTTTTGCCTCCAGTTTCTATGTGGTAGTCAGTCATTTTTTGGACTAATTGCACGTCACTGGCTAATTTTGATTTTATTTTCTCTTCAGTTAAAATAAGCTTATCTTCAACAGAATCTTTAAGTTGAAAATAAGAGTCATTTATTTGATTTTTAAGCTGTACTACAGTTCCCATTATTTAAATAAGTTAATATAATTAACTTTTATATATTACTTATCAATTGACGCACCTTTTTCTTCAATTATAAGTAGTCTATATATTCAATTAATAATTCTATAAGGAATAATAATGTTCTCTTTTTTTAAAAAGAAAAAGGTTGTGGCCCATTTAAAATTAAATGGAGTTATTGGAAATGCTGGTAAGTTTAAACAAGGTATCGATTTTGCTGGCCAAGAAGAACTAATAAAAAAGGCTTTTTCATTAAAAAAAGCTATTTGTGTTGCAATTACTATAAATTCACCAGGAGGATCACCGGTACAATCACACCTGATTTATAGCTTTATTAGGCAAGAAGCAAAAAAAAATAAAAAAAAAGTAATCGTATTTGCTGAAGACGTAGCTGCCTCTGGCGGTTATCTTATTTCATGTGCTGGTGATGAAATTTACGCAAATTCAAGTTCAATAATAGGTTCTATTGGAGTTATTTATTCTTCATTTGGGTTTACAGAATTAATAAAAAAAATTGGAGTGGAAAGAAGAGTTCATACTGCTGGAAAAAATAAAAGTACATTAGATCCTTTTCTAGAAGAAAAAAATGAAGATATTGAAAGATTAAAGAATATACAATTAGATTTACACAAAGATTTTATAGATGTAGTTGAAAAAAGTAGAGGATCTAAACTTCAAAAATCTGGTGTAGAACTTTTTTCAGGTGAATTTTGGTCAGGAAGCAAAGCAAAAGATTTAGGATTAATAGATGGTATAGGTAATGCACATCAAATTTTAAAAGAAAAATTTGGAGATGATTTTGTAATTAAAAAATTTGAAAAATCTAAAGGTTGGTTAAGTCAAAAACTTTCATCATCAAACAACCAAGTAGATCAATTAGCTAGCATATTAGATGAAAGGTCAATCTGGCAAAGATATGGTTTCTAAATCTGCACCAAAACAAAATTTTCATTCTTTTCAAGAAACAATTTTAAATCTTCAAAAGTATTGGAGTAAAAAGGGATGTGTTATTTTGCAACCTTACGATATGGAAGTTGGAGCAGGAACATTCCATCCAGCTACAACATTAAGATCCCTTGGCCCAAAACCATGGAAGACTGCTTATGTACAACCTTCAAGAAGACCAACTGATGGAAGATATGGAGAAAATCCTAATAGGTTACAGCATTATTACCAATTCCAAGTTTTGATAAAACCATCACCAGATAATATAAAAAAACTATATCTAAATAGTTTATCAGTAATTGGAATTGATCATAAAGAACATGATATTAGATTTGTAGAAGATGATTGGGAAAGTCCAACTTTAGGTGCTGCTGGATTAGGTTGGGAAGTGTGGTGTGATGGTATGGAAATTACGCAATTTACATATTTTCAGCAAATGGCAGGTTATGAGTGCAAGCCTATTTCAGTAGAAATTACTTATGGCTTAGAAAGAATATGTATGTTTACACAACAGCAAAAAAATGTTTACGATTTGTTATGGAATGACGAGGGAGTAAACTATCAAGACGTTTTTCATCAAGCTGAAAAAGAATTTTCAGGATATAATTTTGAGCATGCAAATATAGATAGTTTATTAAAAATGTTTGACATTCACGAAATGGAAGCAAATTCTCTTGTTGAAAAGAAGATATCATTACCTGCGTATGATCAGTGTTTAAAAGCAAGCCATGTATTTAATATTTTAGATGCTAGAGGAGCAATAAGTGTAGCCGAAAGAGCAGGATATATAGGTAGAATTAGAGATATTACCAAAGCTGTAGCAAGAATCTGGTTAGACAGTCAAAAGTAGATGTCAGAATTTTTTTTAGAATTATTTAGTGAAGAAATACCTTCATCTCTTCAAAAAAATTTACGAGATGATTTACGAGATGATTTAACAAAATTATTTAGTGAAAAGTTTATTTCATTTAAAAAAAGCTCATCATATTCAACACCAAATAGATTAATAATTGTATTTGAAGGTCTTCCAAATCAGGTAGTTTTAAAATCTGAAGAAATTAAAGGTCCAAATATAAATGCTCCAGAAATAGCATTAGAGGGCTTTATGAGATCAAATGAAATCTCTAAAAAAGATGTTTTTAAAAAAAAAACAGATAAAGGGGAGTTCTATTTTTTTAAAACAAAAACAAAGAAACTTAATACACATAGTTTATTAGAAAAATTTATACCTTTGGTATTAAAAAAAATCCAATGGAAAAAATCAATGAGATGGGGAGAATTTGATTTAAATTGGGGAAGACCATTAAAATCAATACTTGCAATATTTGATAAAAAAAAATTAATTTTTAATTTTTATCACCTAAGTTCATCAAACTCAACTTTTATTGATAAAGAATTTGAAGAAAAGAAAAAAATTTTTTCTTCCTTTAAGGAATATATGAGTTTTTTTAAAAAGTTGAATATAATTATTGATCATAATAAAAGGAAAAATTTTATAGAAAAAAAATTAAATCAAATTTCAAAAAAAAAAAATATAAAGATAGCAAATAATAATAAATTACTTGATGAAGTTGTTGACCTTACAGATCAACCCAATGTAATTATTTGTGAATTTGATAGAAAATTTCTTAATATTCCAAAGGAAATTTTAATAATTACTATGCAATATCATCAAAAATATTTTCCTACATTTGATAAAAAAGGAAATCTTACTAATGATTTTTTAGTTGTTACAAATAAAAAAGATAAAAAAGGTTATATAAAATTAGGAAATGAAAGAGTGGTAGAGGCCAGATTAAGAGATGCTGAGTTTTTTTGGCAAAAAGATAAATCCAAAAATTTAGTTAAAAGAGTTTCAAAATTAAAATCTATAAATTATTTTAAAGGATTGGGAACTTATTTTGATAAAGTTCAAAGAATGAGAAAACTTGGAGGAATGCTTTCTGATAATTTAATGATCAGTAAAGATAAAGTAGAATTGTCAGCTTCTATTTGTAAAGTAGATTTAGTATCAGAGCTTGTAGGTGAGTTTCCAGAACTTCAAGGAATCATGGGAGGTTATTTTGCGAATGCGCAGGGCTTTGATAAGGAAATTTCTCTTGCAATAAGTGAGCAATATTTACCAATTGGTTTTAATTCGAAAATACCCAAAAAATCTTACAGTATAGCGCTATCATTGTCTGACAAATTAGACACTTTGGTCGGTTTTTTTGGAATAAATATGAAACCTTCCAGTTCAAGAGATCCATATGCCTTGAGAAGGTTGGCTTTAGGTGTAATAAGAATAATAATTGAAAACAAGAAAAATTTCAAAATAAGAGACTTAATTAACTATACTTCAAATTTATATTCTGATCAGGGATTTGAATTTGAGAATGAATCCTTGCAAAAAGAATTATCAGATTTTTTAATGGAAAGACTAAAGTTCTATATGAAAGAAGAAAAAATTCGTCATGATATTATACAAGCTTCAACTAATTCTTTTAATTTAGATCAATGCACCGTTATTTTTGGTAAAGCCAAAAGTTTGAACAAAATTATTAATAAACCAAGTGGTATTGATATTATATCTAGTTATAAAAGAGCATCAAATATAATAGAAAATGAATTAAAAGACGGAAATATTGAACTATCAAATTTAACTGATCTTGGTATTTTTAAAACAGAGTTTGAAAAAAATTTATTTAAAAAAATTAATAATTTAAAAAAATATTTTTTAAGTATTGATAATGATGAAAATTTTGAAGAAACCTTGAATAATTTAGCTGAGTTAAAAAAAGTAGTTTTTGAGTTTTTTGATAATGTGATTGTAAATGAAGAAGACCAAGCTCTAAAAAAAAATAGGCTAGAACTGATCCAAATGTTATGTAAAACCTTTGACAATTATGTTAATTTTTCTTTAATTGACTCTCGCTGATGAATAAGCTTATTTTAAATTTTAATTCAAAAGATAATAAAAAAATTAAAAATCCTAAAAATTTATTAGGTGGTAAGGGTTGTAACCTTTCTGAAATGGGCAGAATGGGTCTTCCAGTTCCACCGGGGTTTACAATCTCAACTAAAGCATGTGAAGTTTTTTATAAAAATAAAAAAAAATTAAATAAAAATTTAGTTAATCTAATTAAAAAAGAATTAAAGGTTATTGAAAAAAATGTTTTAAAAAAATTTGGTGATTTAAAAAATCCTCTATTACTTTCAGTAAGATCTGGAGCAAGAGTATCAATGCCAGGAATGATGGATACAATTTTAAATCTAGGTTTAAATGACAAAACTGTAAAAGCATTATCAAAAAAAACTTCCAATGGAAGGTTTGCTAAAGAC
The DNA here is from genome assembly GCA_002169475.2 of Candidatus Pelagibacter sp. TMED239. The sequence goes on along the minus strand of NHKK02000045.1, from coordinate 2,350 downwards.
AGCTATAGAAGATTTATACAAATGTATGGAAATGTAGTTATGGGAGTTGAGCATTATCATTTTGAAGAGTTAATTGAAAATTATAAACTTACAAAGGGAGTTCTATTAGATACAGAGCTAGATGAAAATGATTGGGACGGATTAATTGAAGATTTTAAGAGAACAGTGAGAGAAAAATCAAAAAAAGATTTTCCTCAAGATGTTAATGAACAATTGTTAGGAGCAATCAGTGCAGTATTTTTATCATGGGATAGTAATAGAGCAAAAGTTTATAGAAAATTAAATCAAATCCCATCTGAATGGGGAACAGCAGTTAATATTCAATCAATGGTATTTGGAAATATGGGTGAAGATTGTGCAACAGGTGTTGTTTTTACGAGAAATCCTTCAGATGGTTCTAACGAAATATATGGTGAGTACTTAATTAATGCTCAGGGCGAAGATGTTGTGGCTGGAACTAGAACACCTCAATACATTACAAAAAAGGCAAGACAAGATGCCAAAGTTAACGAATTATCTATGCAAGAGTCGATGCCTAAAGTTTTTAAGGAACTTCAAAAAATTTTAAAAAAATTAGAGAAACATTATAAAGATATGCAAGATGTAGAGTTTACAGTAGAAAATAATAAATTGTGGATGCTTCAGACACGATCTGGAAAAAGGACTGCTAAGTCAGCAGTTAAAATTGCTGTTGATATGGTTAGTGAAAAATTAATTTCGAAAAAGAAAGCAATTTTAAGAATTGATCCAAATTCTTTAGATACACTTTTACATCCTACGCTTGATGAAAAAAGTACTATTAATGTAATAGCAAATGGTTTGCCAGCATCTCCTGGAGCAGCAAGTGGAAAAGTTGTGTTTACATCTGAGGAAGCTGAAAGGCTAACTGCGATGATGCAAGACACAATTTTAGTTAGAGTTGAAACATCACCAGAAGATATACAAGGAATGCATGCTGCAAAAGGAATTTTAACTGCAAGAGGTGGGATGACTAGCCATGCTGCTGTTGTAGCTCGAGGAATGGGACGACCTTGTGTGTCAGGTTCGAGTGAAATTGATATCAATTATGAAAATAAAACTTTTAAAACATCTTCAATAGAGATTAGAGAGGGAGACATTATTACAATAGATGGATCCACGGGCAGAATTATTGCTGGGAGTGTAGCAACTGTAAAACCAGAAATTTCAGGTGATTTTTCAAAACTAATGACTTGGGCCGATAATTTTAGAAAATTAAAAGTCAGAACAAATTCTGAAACACCAAAAGATACTAAAACAGCAAAAGACTTTGGTGCTGAGGGCGTTGGACTATGTAGAACTGAGCACATGTTTTTTGACGAAGAAAGAATTTTGTCTGTAAGAGAAATGATTTTATCTAAAACAAAAGAAGATAGATCTAAAGCATTAGAAAAACTGCTTCCACATCAAAGAAAAGATTTTATTGATATTTTTAAAATAATGAGCGGTTTACCGGTAACAGTAAGATTGTTAGATCCACCACTACATGAATTTTTACCACGTACAAATAAAGAGATTAGCGATGTTGCTAACACAGTTAATCTTCCAGTTAAAGAGGTTGAGTCAAGGATTGAAGAGCTTCATGAACAAAACCCAATGTTAGGTCATAGAGGGTGTCGTTTAGGAATATCTTTTCCTGAAATTTATGAAATGCAATGTAGAGCAATATTTGAAGCCTTAGCAGAACTTAAAAAGAGTAAAATAAAATCGGCTTTTCCTGAAATAATGATACCTTTAGTGTCTACTGAAGCTGAGATAAAAATTATGAAAGATTTAGTTGTTAGAACTGCAAGTCTAGTTCAAAAAGAACATAAATTAAAAATAGAATTTTTGGTAGGTACAATGATTGAGTTACCTAGGGCAGCAATTAAAGCAAAAGAAATTGCGAAACATGCAGAATTTTTTAGTTTTGGAACAAACGATTTAACACAAACTACTTTTGGAATTAGCAGAGATGATAGTGGAAAATTTTTAAATGATTATTTAGAAAACAAAATATTTTCAGTTGATCCTTTTGTTTCAATAGACGAAGGTGTTTCAGATTTAGTGAATATAGCAGTAGAAAAAGGACGAAAACAAAACAAAAATCTTAAATTAGGTATATGCGGAGAACATGGTGGAGACCCGCATAGTATATCTTTTTGTGCTAAAGCAGGATTAAATTATGTTTCATGCTCACCTTATAGAGTTCCAATTGCAAGATTAGCTGCTGCTCAAGCTGAACTTAAAAAAAATTAATGGGGGGGCGTTCTGTTGCCAGGTGCCCCGAACCCCGTTTGCTTAATTAACTAAGTTAATTAGGCAGCAAGTGCGTAACTTTCGTTAGCAATTA
>NHKK02000012.1 GCA_002169475.2 Candidatus Pelagibacter sp. TMED239 | reverse complement strand
CAAAACATTTATTACAGACGAGTAAAAATTACTAACATTATGTAATTTTACTTATTGTAAATTGTTTAAAGAGGGGGCTTCGGCCCCCTTTTTTTTACCTCTATAACTATTATAAATAGTAGTATGACTGAAACAAATATTCAAAATAGACAACCCGGAATAATGGACTATGCAAGTCCTATACAGTTTAGATTTAAATGTACTAAAATGCCTTTGGTAGAATACTTTTGTCAAACGGCAAATATACCTGGTATAAGTTTAGGGTCTGCAATTGTTCCGACTTCAATGTATGATTATCCTGTACCTGGAGATAATATATCATATCAAAGTTTTGATATATCATTTCTAGTAGATGAAAATTTAAACAACTATAAAGAACTACACGACTGGATAAGTGGTTTAGGTTTTCCTAAGAATCACGAACAGTTTGCAAATTTACAAGGATCTGGTTCTGATAGATTTCCTGGAACTACTTCAAGCACTGCTGCAACAGGAACATCTGTACCAAAACCTCTTGATGAGGGTGGTATATATGCGGATGCCACATTGTCAATATTAAATAGTAAAAATATTGTAAAGACTGAAATAAGATTTCAAAACTTATATCCAACTTCTATTGGAAGTTTATCTTATGATGTACAAGCATCCGATGTTGATTACTTGAGAGTTTCAGCAAGTTTTAATTATTTAAATTATGATATAGTACAAGTTTCTACTACTTAGGCCTTGACTTTTCACCGATAAGGTGATATAATATACACTATGACATTAGACGAATTACAAGCACAGGTTAGTAAGGATTTTAAATTAGATGATACTGAACTAGATTCAGAATCAATTAAGATACCTCTACTACATAACAAATATCTTCAACATTTTAACAAGTTTTCTTTACTCTTAAAAAAGGCAGAGTATGATCATAAAATACTTGTAAGAGAAAAATGGGAATATTATACTGGTAAAGCAGACGCTTCGGTATACAAAGAAAAACCATTTGATCTTAAAGTATTAAAAGCAGATGTTCATATCTACATTGACTCAGATGAAGAACTACAAAAGGCAGATCAAAAAGTTGCCTATCTTAATACTGTGGTTAAGTATTTAGAGCAAGTGTTGAGAAGTATTAATAACAGAACTTTCTTAATTAAGAATGCTATTGAATGGAAGAAGTTTACTAGCGGGGCAATATAATGGAACATCAACAAAGATTTCCTACAAACATATTCATAGGTGATGATTTTATCAATTCACTAGAAGGACCAGAATATACAGATAGTCTTATTCAGGGTATGAAAAAACATATCGAAAAACTATGGGCAAAAAGAGATAAAAATAAACCAAACTTTCAAACACATTCTTTTCTATACAACGAAAAGGAATTTCAACCTTTAGCAGATTTAATTCTAAAAAAGAATTTAGAGAATATGAAAACATTAAAATACAATGTTGAACTTGAAAATCTATTCATGTCAGGTATGTGGGCAAATATAATTGCACCTGGCGAAATGCATAGAGCACATACACATTCAAATAATTTATGGAGTGGAGTATATTACTTATATTCTGATCAAAACGCAGGTATTACTTTTCAAGACCCTAGACCTGCGGCCGATGTACTGGTACCAAGAAAATTAGAACACACCACTGAAAATTCTAATCTATTATTATATGCTTCTAAAACAAATAGAGCAATAATATTTCCGTCATGGTTAATGCATTGGGTGAATACAAACACATCAAAAAGTAATCGAATAAGTATATCTTGGAATATACATATCAAAGGACAAATGGGAGAACACCATGACTTACAATCCGCCATCTATTGAAGATTATAAACCAAAGGTTACTGACTTCATAGAATTTTATCCAGAAGTCGTTGATCCTAAATTATGTAATTCAATTATATCACATTATTATAAAAACGCAAAGTGGAATACATCAACATTTTCAAATCATAATAAAAATCTAGGCACATCTAAAGTTGATATGAAAGAATATTGGATTAGACAAAATGATAGTCATGGATATTATAATCATTTAAGAACTGCTTTCGTGAAAACAATTTCAGAATATACTCAAGAACACACTCGAATAAAACCTCAAAAATTTACTGACTTTAGAATCAATCGTTATGCTAAGGGCGGATTTATGAAAAGTCATATAGATAATATTCACCATAGTCACGGACAACAATATGGTTATCCACATCTTACATCTTTAATATTTTTAAATGATGACTATGATGGTGGTGAATTTGAATTATGCGATGGTTTGTTTACTGCACCTAAACAACAAGGATCTGCTGTTGTTTTTCCTTCTAACTTTATGTATCCACACGAAGTAAAGAAAGTAAAAAACGGAACAAGATACAGCATAATGACTTGGTTACTTTAATCTATGAACACGCTGATTGTAGAAAAAAAAGACGAGGTGTATCTAACGGTTGATTGTGAATCTGACATTCAACGAGAACTTTCAGAATTTTTTACTTTCTATGTACCAGGTTATAAGTTTATGCCTGCATTTCGTAATCGTATGTGGGATGGTAAAATAAGATTATTCTCTCAAAAAACAAAAGAAATATACTTTGGATTATATCCTTACATCAAAGCATTTACCGAAGAACGAGGATATCATATAGTTGCTGGTAAGGATGTTGATATAGATAATAAAGTAGATAAAGATATTGTTACCAAGTTTTCTAATAGTCTAGGTCAATCATTCGAAGCAAGAGATTATCAAATAGACGCCATATATCATAGTCTAAAATTTAATCGTGCATTACTACTAAGTCCTACTGCTTCAGGTAAATCATTTATTATATATTCTCTCATAAGATATTATTCACATCTACTTAAAGATGAAGAAAATAATCGGTGTCTATTAATTGTACCGACAACATCTTTAGTTGAGCAAATGTATTCTGATTTTAAATCTTATGGTTGGAATGTAGAAAAGAATTGTCATAGACTGTATAGTGGATATTCAAATCAAACAACTAAAAAAGTTTTAATATCTACATGGCAGAGTTTATATAAGTTGCCGAAAAAATATTTTGATCAGTTTGGTGCTGTCTTTGGTGACGAAGCACATTTATTTAAATCAAAATCACTTACAGAAATAATGTCAAAACTAACTGGTTGTAAATATCGTATCGGTCTTACAGGTACACTCGATGGTGCCCATACACATAAACTAGTATTAGAAGGTTTGTTTGGTGCTGTCAATAAGGTTACATCAACTAAAAAACTTATGGATAAAAAACAACTATCTGATTTAGTGGTTCGTTGTCTAATATTAAAACACACCGAAGAAAACTCAAGAATGGTAGTCAATGGTAAGTATCAAGATGAGGTTGATTATTTAGTTAGTAGTACCTCAAGAAATAATTTTATTAGAAATCTAGCACTCAAGGCAAAAGGAAATACTTTAGTCTTATTTCAACTAGTAGAAAAACATGGCAAGAATCTATATGATATTATAAAAAGTAAAGCGGATGACGAAAGAAGAATTTTTTATATTCACGGTGGTGTAGAAACAGATGAAAGAGAACAGGCAAGAGCAATCGTAGAGAAAGAAAACAATGCTATTATTATCGCAAGTTATGGCACATTCTCTACTGGTATCAATATTAAAAATTTACATAACATAGTTTTTGCCAGTCCTTCTAAAAGTAGAATTAGAAACTTACAATCTATTGGTCGTGGTTTAAGATTAGGTGATAATAAAGTGAATGCTACTCTATATGATATAGCAGATGATTTAACTTATAAATCAAAAGAAAACTATACACTTAAACACTTTCAAGAAAGAATTAATATATACACCGAAGAAGAATTTGATTACGAAATACATAACATAGATTTAAAAGAATGATAAATAATAGTATGGAAGATATAAAAAACTACCAAATGATCAAGTTGACTGATGGTACTCTTTTAGTAGGAAAGATAATACAAACAGTACAGCTTGGTGATAACAAATATTTAAAAGTTAAGAATCCTTTAGAATTAAAATCTTTATCAAGAGTTACAGGTTTTGGTATTAAAGAAGATTCCACACTTACACCTTGGATACCTTTTACTACTACAAATTCATTTAGAATACCAACAGACAAGATTATGACGGTTGTTGAAGCAACCAAAGACTTATCACATTATTACGAAGTTATATTAAATAAGTTGACAAACGAAACGCCTAAACACGCCCCACTAACAACGGATGAAATTAATAAAATATTAAAGATTGCTGACGAGTTAGATAGACAAGAACGAGGTGAGGAATATAGTGAAGAAGATATTGACCATTTAGTTGATGGTACCAAGACTGTACACTAGGTATAGCTGGTTCTCTCAAAAGACTACATAGTCTATTATATACACTTTCCTAGAACTGTCAAGCAGCAGGCGAAAATAAATTTAAAAATGATATAGGGCCTTGACAATAGCACCTAAATAATGTATAATAAGAGATATTATGGAAACAAAAAGAACATTAAAAGCAAAACAAAAACCTCACTATGTAGATAACAAGAAGTTTCTTGAGGCGATGACCGAATACAAATTAAAGTGTGAAAAGGCAGCCGCTAGAAATAGAAAGAATCCTCCTGTAACTAATTATATAGGCGAGTGTTTTTTAAAGATTGCTAATCACCTTTCATATAGACCTAATTTTATAAACTATCCTTACCGAGATGATATGATTTCGGATGGTATAGAGAACTGTTTACAGTATATGAGCAACTTTGATCCAACTAAATCAAAGAACCCATTTGCTTATTTTACACAAATTATATACTATGCTTTTATACGAAGAATACAAAAAGAAAAAAAACAACAAATAGTTAAATCTAGATTAATCGTAAATTCAGGAGTTGAAAGTATGATGGATCAATTGACAGGTGATGATACAAAGTACCATAGTCAGATGTTAGATTTCTTACAAAGAAATACAATAGAAGAAGAACCAAAAGCAAAGAAGAAAACAAAAAAGTAATTTTAGTAGGTAGGTATGAAAATTGCATTATTAAACGACACCCATTTTGGTGCAAGAAACGACAGCATTATATTTGACGATTTCTTTCACAAATTTTATGATGAGATATTTTTTCCTTATTTAAAGGAACACAATGTAAAGACCCTAATACATTTAGGTGATGTAGTTGATCGTAGAAAGTTTATCAATTATAGAATTGCTGACAACTTTAGAACGAAGTTTTTACAAAGACTTTGGAATGAAAAAATAGATACACACATTATTATCGGTAATCACGATATATATTTTCGAAACACAAATAAAGTAAATGCCTTACAGCAGTTATGTACTTCTGCTGACGGGATCAATGAGCCNTGGATATACGAAGAACCTAAAGTTGTAGATTTTGATGGTCTTAAAATATTGATGTTACCATGGATCAATCCAGAAAACGAGAAACAATCTTTTCATATGTTAGATACTGCTGANGCAGATATCTGTTTAGCACATTTAGATTTAAATGGTTTTGTTATGCACGATACTATTACACAATATCATGGATACGATAAGAGTATTGTTAAAAGATTTGAGAAAACATATAGTGGTCATTTTCACAATAAAAGTGATGATGGTCAAATATACTATCTTGGTTGNCAATATGAAATGAATTGGTCAGATCATAATGTACAAAAAGGTTTTCATATACTAGATACCGAAACTAGAGAAATAGAATTTATACCTAATCCATTTACCATTTATAAAAAATTAATGTATGATGATTCGCAAACGGATTACGATAAGTTTGATATTTCGGAATATAATCAAAAATTCGTNAAATTAATAGTTGTTAATAAAAAAGATAACGAAATGTTTGACAGACTGCTAGAAAAGATGTATAATAGCATAAGTGTACACGAATTAAAAATATTGGAAGATTATTCTGATTTATCACACCATAATGTAAGTGATGATGTTGTTGAAGGATCTGAAGATACGATTACACTNGTTAATAATTATGTAGATCAATTAAGTGTTGATTTAGATAAAGATAAATTAAAAGTTATGATAAAAGAAATGTTTATTGAAGCACAAGATACCGATGTTGTTAGCGGAGAATGAAATATAAAGTAATATATGCAGACCCGCCCTGGTATTTTAAATCATATTCTAAAAAAGGTGAAGGCAGAAATGCTACTCAACACTATCCTTGTATGTCAATTGATGACATTTGCAATATGGATATTGACAGTATTGCTGATAGAGATTGTGTTCTTCTTATGTGGGTTACTGATCCGTGTTTACTGGATGCCTTTAAAGTTTTGGAATCTTGGAACTTCANTTATAAGACGGTAGGATTTACTTGGGTGAAAACAAAACAAAAGTCATTAGGATATTTTACAGGTATGGGTTACTGGACACGATCTAATCCTGAAATGTGTTTACTTGCAACAAGAGGTAAACCAAAAAGATTTGATAAATCAGTTAGACAATTGGTTGTATCAGAAAGACGAGAACATAGNAGAAAACCAGACGAGGTGTATGGTTATATAGAAAAGATGTTAGAAGGACCTTATATAGAATTGTTTGCAAGAACGACTCGTAAAGGTTGGGATAACTTTGGTAATGAGGTAAATAAATTTGATAATATTTAAAACAGTAAGATATAAAAACTTTTTAAGTACAGGACAACAATTCATAGAAATACAATTAAACAGAGCACCTGCTACTTTAGTTGTCGGCGAAAATGGTGCTGGTAAATCTACAATGTTAGACGCATTGTGTTTTGGTTTATTTCAAAGACCGTTTCGTAATATTAAAAAAGATCAGTTAATCAATTCTATCAATGAAAAAGATTGTATTGTTGAAGTTGAATTTACAGTCGGTAAAAAAGACTACAAAATAATCAGATGTATTAAACCTAACAAGTTTGAGATATGGTGTAACGGCGATATGCTAAATCAAGACGCTGCGGTTAGAGATTATCAGAAACATTTAGAACAGCAAATTCTTAAACTAAACTTTAGGTCATTTACNCAAGTTGTCATTTTAGGNAACGCTTCGTTTGTACCTTTTATGCANTTAAAGGCAAGATATAGACGCCAAGTTGTAGAAGAAATATTAGACATTGAAATCTTTTCTAAAATGAATTTAATGTTTAGAGAAAAACAAAAAGCACAAGATGAGATTATTAAACAAGCAGACTTTGATTATCAGTTGCTTGATAGTAAAATAGATACACAAAAGAAACACATTGACGAAATCAGTAAAAATAATTTAGAGTCTATTGATACTAAAAAACTAGATATAAAAAAGAGTGAAACCGATATTAAGAATTATCAAAAAGATATTGACGANACTACTGCTGAAANGGCAAAACTACAAAAACAAATACTAGATGAAGTTGCTGTAAATTCAAGATATAAAAAACTTCATACTATGGAAGCAAAGTTAGAAAATACTTGTAGTAAACATAAAAAAGATTTAAAGTTCTTTGAAACTTATGATGATTGTCCTACTTGTCAACAAGCAATAGATAAAGCATTTAAATCTGAAATGATTGATAAAAAGAAAAGTAAAGTTGATGAGATTGAAAGTGGTATGCAACAATTAGAAAAAGANATTGTAACCACAGAAACTAGATTAAAAAAGATTAACGATACAATGATATTAATAAGAGAGCAAGAATTATTAATTAATCGTTTTCAAACCTCTATTAATGAGATACAAAAATATATTGCTAAGATTAATAGAGAGATAGAAGAATTATCAGATGAAAAATTTTCATCAGGCATTGCAACAGGTGAGTTGACTCAGTTGCAAGAAAATCTAACACANGCCGATTTAGATAAAAAGAAATTTAAAGAAGAAAAACTTTATATAGATACTGCTAGGGTTCTTATGCAAGATACTGGTATTAAGACTAAAATCATTAAACAATACCTACCCATAATGAATCAGTATATTAATAAGAACCTAGCGGACATGGACTTTTTTGTTAATTTCACTCTTGATGAGGAGTTTAATGAAACGATTAAGTCCAGACACCGTGATGTATTTAATTATCATTCTTTTAGTGAGGGTGAAAAATTAAGAATAGATTTAGCAATACTCTTTACTTGGCGAGAGATTGCTAAATTAAAGAATTCTACAAATACAAATTTATTAATACTAGATGAAATATTTGATAGTTCTTTAGATAGTGCAGGCACAGATGAATTTATGAAGATATTAAACAGTACAATGGATAAAGAAAATGTATTTGTTATATCACATAAAGGCGATACACTAATAGACAAATTTCCAAGAGTAATGAAATTTGAGAAATATAAAAACTTTACAAGGATGGCAGAATAATGGCAAAAGAATTAAATGCTGAAACCATAGAAGAGGCAGCAAAACATTTAGAAAACTTACAAAGTAAAAATACACCTATTATTGAAAAGAAGAATGGTAAAAGAATACTACCTCTGATACCACCTACTGATCCTAGNGTGTTAATGCAGATTGCACCTTTCTTTGATGATACATTAAAAGAGTTTAATTTTAAAGATAGACAAGACTTATGTAATGTTATGAAAGATACAATGTANAANTATGGTGGTATAGGACTATCTTGTAATCAAGTTGGTTTACCATATCGTATGTTTGTTATGGGTGGTCATCCAGAAATTGAAAAAGGTAAACTTAGATATTGTTTTAATCCAGAAGTTATAGATGTAAGTCCTGAAACAGTAATGATGAAAGANGGGTGTTTNACATTCCCATTTTTATTCTTATCAATTAAAAGACCTAAATGGGTTCACGCTAAATATACAGATGAGAATGGTGAAGAAGTTGATGAATATTTACATGGTATGCCAGCAAGAATATGGCAACATGAAAACGAACATATGAACGGATATGTATTTACTGACTTGGTAAGTAAATTAAAACTAGACACAGCCAAGAAAGCACAAAAGAAAGCGGTGAAGAAGATAGCACGCCAACAAGCGATGATNCCTTCTAAACCCACAATTATAACATAGGAGGGTGAAATGTACACATTAGAAAGTGAAAGAAATAGAAACATCATATTGACTTCAGATGATANAGAAGGCATTATAAAAGTTTGTAGAGATTTAAACGAACTTGATAAAACTGCTACAATGGTCAATAATTTTGTGGTCACTAAATCAGGTGATATTATTTATGGATACGATAATGAAACCATGGCAGAAGGGAATTGAATTAGACACTCTTTTAGAGTGGACAAATAAATTCGAAGAATATAACAAGTACTGTTTTAGTCCATTTGCGAAAGCAAAGAAGAATGGAATGGCAACTTCTTTAGACGAGAATAAACTTTTTCAAACAGGTAATGTTGTTTTCGAAATGAGAACAGCAAAGACCTCGTCTGAAATTAAGATGTTTGGTGCAGGACCAGTTATTGCAAAAATAGAAAAAGGTGAAAAAGTTATAACTAAATTATCACTACTTGAAAAAGGTACAAAAGATAATTTANTAAATGTATTAAAGACAATACAAGCACCTGTCTGGTGCCATATCTTTGAAGAAAACAATACACATAAAGAATCAGTATTAGAAGCAGGGTTTCGAAAAGTAGGAACTAAGTATAGTACATTTAGCGATATCGTTGGTGTATATTACAAAGGTGGTAGAAAGTTTATTCCTATTGTTGAAACAGAAAATATTAATATGTGTAAAACTTCACTATCGTTTGATCATAATATTATAGATGAATTAGTTGAAGAATTAATTAATATGAATCTAGAATATACTAATCACAATAGTAATTATAATAAAAAGAAATCTTGGCAGGCATTATCACTAATGGGATTTGAAAAAGATAGTACCTATGTAGATAAGAAAGCAGATTTAAAAGAAGATAGACCTATCGTTAAGACTGATCTATATGATAAGTTAGAGAGTAAGATTGATCATTTTTTAAATCAGTTACCAGGCGAGTTTGATCGAGTTAGATTTATGACTTTGAAACCAGGAGGAGGTGAGTTGGCAAGACATACCGATCAAACAGACCCTACATGGGGAACTACTAATGGAAAGATGTTGAGATTTCATATGCCATTAAAGACAAATGATAAAGTTGTATTTACTTCTTGGAATAATGATGGCAAAGAAAACAAATATAATATGGGTAAAGGAGAATGTTGGTTTCTAGATACTCGTAGACCACATACAGCAATCAATGGCGGAGACGATATTCGTATTCATTTAGTTGCAGATGTGTGGGCAAATGATGAGGTTAGAAATATATTATTAAGATGAGATTGAATACTCCAGTTGAGTTGCATTTATTAAAAGATCGTAATGTTTATGTCAAAAGAGATGATCTTATGGGCGATGGTGATACATTACCACCATGGGGAAAGATGGCAGGTATAGATAGACTATTAGAAAATTTAAATCCTAACTATCCATTAATACATCTTGCAGTTAATGGTTCTTGGTCTGGTTGGGCATTGTCTTATCTATGTAAACAACGAGGTATAAAATTTATTTATGCATATGCACCATCAAAAACATATAGTCAGTTCATACTAGACAAAGCAAAAGAAAATGATTGTGAGTTCTATGAGTTGAAACCTAATATGATGGCAATACTTTATTCTCAAGTTCAATCTTATGCAAGACGAAAAGATATTCAGATGTTACCATATGCGTTTGACCATATTGATTATCGTACTATTTTAAAACAAAGAGCAGACGAAGTATTTAAAGAACATTTAGTGGATCATTTAGTTATATCTGCTGGTTCTGGTGTGACCAGTTCGCCTATCATTCAAGCATTCTCACCTGGTAATGATTTGTTTTCTAACTCACAAAAACAGGCACATAGTATTACAGTATCAAATGTAAAAACAATTTATGAAAAATATAAAAGTCATTCAATGTCATCAAGTTCTATCGAAGTATATAAAACAGAATTTGATTTTGATGATATGATGATTGATTACGAAATACCTTTTCCATGTAATGGTACTTGGGATAGAAAAGCATGGTGGTGGTTAGAAAATAATATTGAGTCTTTAGAAGGTGACATATTGTTTTGGAACATAGGAGGTAATATATGAAAGTAGAACGATTAGATAAAATGGGTAGTGATCTATCTGTGGTAAATGCTGCCAGAGTTTCATACTCAAAGGTTGCAGATGAAATGACTGATAAAGATGAGAAACTAATTAAGTATCTTGTAGCACACGATCATTGGTCGCCATTTGCACACGCTTCAGCACAGTTTAGAATACAAGCACCAATTTATGTTGCAAGACAATTAGTAAAACATCAAGTAGGATTATCTTGGAATGAAGTCTCAAGAAGATATGTTTCAGACGAACCTGAAATACAAAAGATACAAGAGTGGCGAGGTCGACCTAAAGATTCTAAACAAGGGTCAGATGGTCTAGTTGACTTACCAGCTGAAGTGATTAAAAGATATGAAGAACATATAGAGACTTCAATAAAAATATATAAGGAACTTATTTACTTTGATGTTGCACCAGAAATAGCAAGAAGTGTATTGCCACAAAGTATGATGACTGAATGGATATGGTCAGGAACTTTATATGCCTTTGCTCGTGTATGTAATCTAAGATGTAAACCTGATACTCAAAAAGAAACAAGATTTATTGCTAACAGTATAGATATGTTTATGAGAGAAGATTTTCCTGTGAGTTGGAAATATCTATGTCCAGAAGAGAGAAAAGCATGAAAATCTGTTTTGCAAGTTTAAGAAAGAAAGTTAATTATACAGATGTTTTAGAATATGGTATGGATGTATTCTATGAGTCTTTTAGATATTATAAAGATANTAATCCACAACATGAATATTCTTANTATAATTTTGCTTATGGATCAAAAGGTGCAACAAGAGATAGACAAGTAATTAAAGAAGCAGATGTAATTGTTTTTCCTGCCGTTCAAGAGTTTATCTATTTTACAAATGCTGTAGGTCCTAGAGTTATAGAAGAGTCTCAAGGGTGGATTAGAGAGTTATATGACGATTTAAATAATAAAGATATTATATTAATAACTCAAGATAGAGGTGTTGATGAAAACTTAATTTTAGATTATACATTCGAAGGTCATGTAAAACCAAAGTCATTTCAAACAATAGATGAAATGGATTTTACAATGTGTTTACAAGGATTAAAATATCATTATATACATAATACATTTAGATTTCCTGTTGATAAAGATACCGACTTTGTATATTGGGGTTCTGATAAAAGTAAAACAATCAACGGCAAAAACTCTGGTGATGAAAGATCAAATATTATAAAATCTATTAGTAGAGAACCTGAAATAACATCAGCAATTATCGGTAGATGGCCAAAGACTATTAAGATAGTAAGAAGTTGGATACCACTCAAAGATACATTAGGATATCTAGATAGAAGTTTATCTACTTTATGTTTTAATTGGATAGATCAAACAGCAGTTACAGGTCGATATCACGAGGCGCTTGCTTGTAATGTTGTTCCGCTTGTATGGCAAGACTATGACACTAATAATATATTGGTTACCGATGACTGGCAACGATGCTTTACAAAAGAAGAATTTTATGATAAAATAATAGAGATAAGAAAATCAGATGAACGGTTAATCAAGATAAAGAAAGATTTTGTTGATAGACTACCGAGTGAATTAGAGTATTATAAAGAATTTGAAAAAGTATTAAATGATCGTATTAAAGGATAAAAAAGATATAAAATTTGCACCGAATAATTTTTTACAAGATTATGAATGGGAATCTCACGGTCAATACGATAGTTTACAATTTGTTAATCCAAATGTAAAAGTATTGTCAGTACAGTTCACAAAAGTAGGCGAAAAAACTTACAAAGCATTTCCTAATCTAGAATGGATTATAGTTAGACAACACGGATTTGATAATGTAAATTTAGAAGAATGTGAGAAACGAGGCATAGGTGTTGTCAATACAAAACCATTTGCTCAATCTACTGC
Source organism: Candidatus Pelagibacter sp. TMED239 (assembly GCA_002169475.2). The sequence continues at coordinate 6,016 of NHKK02000012.1, read as the reverse complement.
TGACTGGATAAATCAATACATAGAAGAAACTGATAGAATTGCTTTAGTTGGTTATGGTGCAATAGGTCAAAAGGTAAAACAGACAAAGTATGTAGAGATTGTTGGTCGATACAGTAGAATTTCAGATGAAGTTAATACGATAGTTGTTTCTGCCCCACCAGAAAATAATATGCATTTAATTAGTGACGGTGTTCTCTCAAAATTTAAAGGTAAATTAATATCAGTTAGTAGAGCAAGTGTAATAGATAATGCCTCATTGATGAAAAATATAAAAAATATATCTCATGCTTATATTGATACACTAGACGATTATTTTAGAGAAGAATTATTGGCAACAGGCAAGGTTACATATAGTAAGCANACAGCATTTAATTATAACTTTACATANGAAAACAACATAGAATATTTTAATGAATTAGAAAGTATAATTAAGAGTTGTTTAGATAACAAAGTTGAAAAACCAGTTCTATCTAGAAACGAAAGAGTTACCTTTTAATGAACGCATTTAGACATATGAACGAAGATATCCTACAGCAGACACACGACAGTTGGATTAATAAAGGTTTTCCATATTATCCAACAGATGATAAATGGCGAGGTGAAATCTTTAATCAATTGCTTAGTTTCAAAAGAGATACATTAGTTGATCGTAAAAATAAAATCATAGGTCAATCAGCACACGGTTTAAATCTTGCATGGTCTTTTATGGAACACGCTTGGGGTATTAAATGTGGTAAGATGAGAACACCNATNGAGATATGGAATGATGAAGAACATTTAAAGAAGGGTATTAATAAAATACTTACAGGTACATTTTTTAAACAGAAACCACCACATCAGATTACAGACTCAGATATGAGATCAATGTTAAGACGATATTCAGGTACTCAAATGGTGTCTAATTTTAGACCAACTGCCGCGGCAGCGATGTATGATATTTTTGTTGAGAAAGATAGTCCACTCGAAGGTACCGAAGCAGGTACAGTATGGGATCCAAGTATGGGTTATGGTGGTCGTTTACTAGGGGCGATTGCTGCAGGCGTAAACTACATCGGTACTGACCCTTGCATACCTACATACGAGGGATTAGAGCAGATACGAGATAAGTATGGACATAGTCATAAAGAATATACACTATTAAGACAAGGTAGCGAAACATACATACCGAAAGAGAATTCATTAGATTTTGTATTTACAAGTCCACCGTATTTCGGTTGGGAAGCATACGGTGATGAACCTGAACAGTCCAGTATTAAGTTCGATACTTCAGAGGCATGGAAAGAAAACTTCTTAAAACAGACGATTAGCAACGCATATAAGGGTCTTAGGGACGGTAAATACTTAGCATTGAATGTTGCGAACACTAAACAATATAAGACATTTGAAGAGGATACAGTTTCCCTTGCAAAATCAGTAGGTTTTAAACATACAGATACTTGGTGGTTGTCATTATCGACTCAACAAGGGGGTTCTGCTGTATCAACAATAGATGGTGATGTACAAGAAACCAAACAAAAACAACAATATATGGGTGAATTTACTAGACCTGATATCACAGGTCGTAAATTTGAACCCACTTTTATATTCAAAAAGTAGAGAATCACGGCAAAAATAGTCAAATTATGCCGAGAAAAGTGTTGTATTTTTGCAACACTTTCAAGATAATCGAAAAAACTNAACAAAATCAACAGGATAAAATGGCAACTTTCGGGCGGAAGTGCTTGATTTATGCACCGAAAANTGATAGGATAAGTGTATATGACAAAGAAAAATACTATCAATACAGAAGCAAAGAGTTATCTTGCGAATCTTCTTGCTACTGAAAANCTAACAGTNGTNCATAGAAAAGTTAAGACTGCTTCTTTTGATGTAAAGAATAGAGTNCTTACTCTTCCTATATGGAAACATATGTCAAATGATATTGTCGACCTGTTAGTTGCACANGAAATCGGTCATGCATTATACACAAAAGANGATGANTGGAAATCTGCTTTAGATGAAGGTCTTCCACATTCATTCTTAAATGTTATTGAGGATGCTCGTATCGAAAAATTAGTTAAAAGAAAATATCCAGGTATCGTTAGATCATTCGTAAACGGTTATAGAGAATTAATTGATAACAATTTCTTNGGTACTAAAGATAAAGATGTCAACCAAATGCTTTTGATTGATAGATTAAATATGCATTTCAAAACTTCGATTGTAAAATCAGATGTAGAATTCACAACTGCCGAACAGTTAATAGTTAAGAAGATGGAAAATCTAGAAACTTTTAATGATGTTGTAGTTCTTGCTAGAGAGTTNTCAGAATATTGTAAAGACGAGGCAGAAACAAAAGGTCTTGACCAACACGATATGGCAGATACCGAAGATTATGATGATGAAGATTCAGATTATCAAGATTCAGATTCAGATAACACCGATAACAATGATGAAGATTCAAATGAGAGTGGCAAATCAAAATATGCAGATGATGATTCANATGATNANGAAGATTCANATTCAGATAATGATGGCGATACTNCTGGTCAAAGAGGTCAACAAAATGTTGATGAGGGCGAAAGTACTGAATACAAACCATCTGCTGAAACTGATAACTATTGGGAAGATAATAAAGATAAATTAATTGATGATAAATGCAAAAACAATGCTTATACAAATATTCATCAGTTTAAAAATATAAAAGAATTCGTTATAGATTACAAAAGAGTATTATCAGATTTTAAATCTGCTAGACTTAATAGTTTTAGAGATGATCGTGCTTACGGTAGTTCTTATAGATCGTCTTATCCAACTTTAATTGCTGAATACAAAAAGTTTCAAAGATCAAATAGTAAATCAGTTAATTATATGGTCAAAGAATTTGAAATGAAAAAGGCCGCTACTGCTTATACTAGATCAAAACAAGATAAGTCTGGCGTTGTTGATCCTCTTAAATTACATTCTTATAAGTACAATGACGATATCTTTAAAAGATTGACAATTACTCCTGACGGCAAGAACCACGGTATGATGATGTTTATTGACTGGTCAGGTAGTATGTCAGATAAACTTACACCAACTATTCACCAATTAATGAACCTGGTTATGTTTTGTAGAAAAGTAAATATACCTTATGAAGTATATGCATTTTCTAACTCTGGTCGTAATGGAAGATATCACGGTGAACCTAATATCGAATCTAAAAAACCTAAATATCAACCAGGCGATCTAACAATAGATCCATATTTAAAACTAATCAATTTTGCTTCTTCCAGAATGACTGCTAAAGAACATGAAGAGGCGATGTCAAATCTTTATGGTGTTAGTATTAAGTATGAAGATTATATGGGTAGTAGAAGGTTCCGTAGATCGTATGAAGTTGAAGAAAATGAATTATGGAAAAGTTATGTACCAGATTCACCTCAAGGTTATGGATTAAGTTCTACTCCATTAAATTGNACAATCGCTGCTGCTATGACAATGGTACCTCAGTTTCAAAACAAATATTCAATTGATAAGATGAATACAATTTTCTTGACTGACGGTTGTTCTGATGGTAATGAATATATGATCATAAGTAAAGAAGAAGCAGAAGAAATGCAAGAATNAAANNCTGNNNGTTGGGGTACAGATGAGAATAATAATTATTATACAACTTTCGGTTATGACGATAATATTATTATAAGAAANAAATCAAATAAGNAAAACTATTTATGTTCTAGTCGCCGAGACGGTATGACAGAGTCATTATTGCAGGCATTGAAAGATCATACTGGTACAAGTCTTACTGGTTTCTTTATCTCTGGTTCAAAAAGAATTGACCGATATACTTTAGACAAATACTTTCCTCAGTATAATTACGGTGGTGATGAAAAAGTTTTTGATAGAAAAAAAGTTATGGCAGAGTTCAGAAAAAACAAATGTCTAGTAGTTAATGACAATACAGGTTATGATGAATTTTATCTCCTTGCAGGAGATGATATGAAAGTTACAGATGGTCAAATGGCAACACCATCTGATAATGCTAAGAAAGGTGAGATCAAAAGATTGTTTACTCAAAATCTAAAATCAAATCGTTCTTCAAGAATAGTAATGAATAAGTTTATTACACAAGTTGCTTAAATTGAAAAAGGGAATATATTATGAAAAATATAGAAACTAAACAAAAAGAGTTCGTAGCAGTTGCTAAAGAAATGTTTGGCGAAAATACAACTCAAGTTAGTCGTAAGGATGTTGTCCAAATGATTAACACCAAAGGCGTTCAGTATCCAGTATGGTTATTGAAATCACCTACATATAGAATCGGAAGAGGTCAGTATAATTTACCGACTTTTGAGGAAACTATATCAGAGTCTACCGATGAATTACAATCGGAGATAGTTAATGATTCTGAATAATCACGAATCGTTAAAGAAAATGGGGGTGAAAAACCCCCATTTTTCAGAGTGTTGCAAAAATACAACACAAACTTTCGGGCAAGTCATTGAAATACAATGTTTTTATATGCCCGATAGTGCTTGAAAACGTGCTAAAATAGTGATAAGCTAATAGTATATCTAAAAAAAACTACATTATGAAAGGTAAAAAATGACATTAGATAACAACAAAAAACAATTAGTCGAGGCGTTATTTGCTGAGTATGGCAAGACCGAATTGACTAGATCAGAAATCAATAGTTATATTGACAACAATGGTCTTAAAAATCCTGGTTGGTTAAAATCAGACAAATACAAAATCGGCAGAGGCGTTTACACTTTACCAGTTGATGGTAATGATGTTTCTCCAGTCGTTAAAGAAGTTAAACAAAAATCAAAAGTTGAAACGGCAGAGTCTGTTGATACTGTCAACAAGGCCGCTATGATTATTTCATCGCTGACTGGCAATATTGTGCCAACCAAAGATGATGTATTCGTGCCTTGGGGTCACTTCAAAGATATCAAGTCAATCGTTTCAAGTAAACAATTCTATCCAATCTTTATTACTGGTTTATCGGGTAACGGTAAAACAATGAATGTGCAACAGGCATGTGCTCAAAGTAAAAGAGAATGTATCCGAGTAAACATTACCATCGAGACCGATGAAGATGATTTACTTGGCGGTTATAGATTACAAGATGGTCAGACTGTATGGCAGAATGGTCCTGTAATCGAGGCAATGGAAAGAGGCGCTCTCTTGTTATTAGATGAGATTGACCTTGCGTCAAATAAGATTATGTGTTTACAACCTATCTTAGAAGGCAATGGCGTCTTTCTTAAAAAGATAAACAAGTTCGTTCAACCTGCAAACGGTTTCAATGTGATTGCAACTGCCAATACTAAGGGGCAGGGTTCAGATGATGGTAAGTTCATCGGTACCAATGTTCTTAACGAGGCATTTCTTGAGAGATTTCCAATCACAGTCGAACAGTCTTATCCTACTAACAAGATCGAAAACAAAATTCTAGACAATGTTATGTCAGATAAAAAGTTGACTCGTAAACAAGACGAGAAATTTGCTATTGATCTAGTCAACTGGGCAGATATCATTCGTAAAACTTTCTATGAAGGTGGCGTTGATGAGATTATATCTACTAGAAGATTAGTTCATATAGTTGAGGCATTCTCAATCTTCAAAAACAAAATGAAGGCAATTGAAATGTGTACTAACAGATTCGACCTTGATACCAAAACTTCATTCTTAGATTTATATACTAAGATTGATGGCGGCGAGGATGTTGCTTCTTGGGGACAACCTGAAGTAGAAGAAACACAAACCGAATCCAATGATAGTGAGGAAGATATTTATTCTTAAATCTATCCATAATGTAGTGGACGCCCGGAGTTGTTACCGGGCGTCTTATAACATAGAAAATTATTATGTTTAAAAAAGCAATAGAAATACTTTGGAAACAAAATCCTAAAACAGATATCACAGGTTATAAAGAACCAGATCCTGACGATCTATCCATTGACAATGCATATAAGACTAGGTGGATTTGGTACCATACATTTATGGCGCTTGAATTATTAATTATAATAATGCTACTACTTGGCAT
>NHKK02000010.1 GCA_002169475.2 Candidatus Pelagibacter sp. TMED239 | reverse complement strand
CAATGCTACCCATCTGACTTGAAAGAAAAATGACTTTTTTAGACGATCCTGCTTGAAGATTTTTCATGAGTTTATGAGTTAAACTAATAGGGGATAACGCATTAATCTTCATTTCATCTAGCCAAATATTTGGATCAAGTCCTTCAAATTGTTCTTCGTGAAATATGCCCGCATTATTAATTAATATATCAATTGGAGTATCAGAAATATCTTCAACAAATTGATCAATTGTTGCATCAGATAATAGATCTAGCTTTTTAATTTTAACGTTAGGTAATAAATGTAATTCGTGTTCACTTGATATATTTCGTGCAGTAGCGATAACATGATTATCTTTCGATAATTGTCTTGTAAACTCTAGACCTAGACCTTTATTGGCTCCCGTAACTACAATATTTTTCATATATCATCTGATTTTGATATAAGGTAGCTCAATACGCAATGAATAATTCAATAAACATAATGAAACTTTTGTTTTACGGATACCTTGGGCTAATACTATACCTTTATGTCAAAGAAGTTCCTGATCTCAATACGCCTGAATCATTAACTGATAAACACATGCATTTTATTGTATTTTTTATATTGGGTTCAATTGCTCAACTTATTAATGGAAAAGGTAACAACTTTTCATTTGGTGTTTCTCTGGCACTAATTGTGAGCCTATTCATTGAAACACTTCATTTCTTTCTACCTCATAGAGATTTTGAAATATTTGATGGTGTTTTTAATATTCTNGGTTGTGTATCAGCAATTTTTATTGTTTATTTGTATAGGAAAAATACTCAATGAAATTACTTATTCGAAATATATGTCAGCCTGAAAANACCAANCCNTATGGAACNGGGCATGGCGGTTGGATTACCACNCAAATTGCNCACGGAGGNATTTATTATTCACAGATTGTTTCTGGTGGAGCGGCCGTCTTAACTGATGTTAATGTTAAATTTAAAAGNCCAATGCATTTGGGAAAGTTCATTTGTATTTATGGTGATGTTAAATCAGTNAAAGGTTCAAAAATGACTTTTTCACTTGAAGCCAGAAGAGTAGAACTTAATAAAAAAGAAGTGTTAGTNGCTGCAGGAAACTTATCTTATGTTGCTGTCGGTAAAACTGGAAAACCAAGAAAATTTAAAGCCAATTTAAAATAAAAAAAGCCCCCAAATTAATGGGGGCTAATTGTAGTTTTAATTCGGAGCTCCACTTACAAAGTGAAGGTTTCCAATATCTAAGTGATTAGGAAGACCCGCAAATGTTGTGGGCTCCATTATACTACTAATAGACATAGACCACCTCCTTTCATAAATATGTTAAAAAATATCTTANAGGTATATAATGTTACTGATTCTAATTTCAAGCAAGGAGATTCATCATGAGCACTGAAATATTTTACCCAATGTACTGTATGCTTTTACTTACAGTTGCTGTATTCCTATTTACAACCTTACTAAGAGTAAAAGAGATTTATATAGATAAGTCTAGTCAAGGGGAGGATTATAGACATGCACTCTTTCCTGAGGGTTCAATGATTCTTAGAAATGCTCAAAAAAATCATATAAATTTATTTGAATATCCGATTTTCTTTTATGCAGTATGTATAATTATTTTCATCACAGGAAATGTTGATGCTTATTTCGTTACCCTTGCATATTGGTTTTTTTATCTACGCCTGGCTCATTCTGTGTATCATATTTTCTTTAATCATCTGGTAGTAGCGGGTGGATTTCCAGTTAGAGCATTAATTTTTGTCCCTGCTTTACTAACATTAATTTGGATGTGGATTCGATTAATAGGAATGCTATAGATTTTAAATCAGTATTAATATTGACGCTGTTCTCTAGTAACTAATGTTTGGAAATCTTTTATTTCCTGGTCTTATCCTTATGGCCCTTACGATGGTTGTAAGCTTTTATCACACGTATGGATCAATGCGATTAATGAAGCCAGGAAATGATTGGGAAAAGGGAATACCTTCCGATCCTTATCCAAATGCTCCAAAAGACCTTCAAATGGTTAAGAACAATATAAAAAACTTATTTGAATATCCGATAATTTTTTATGCTTTATTGATATTAATTTATACACTTGATAAATCGGATATGCCGTTCATCTATCTTTCTTGGATTTATGTCTTATTGCGGATCATCCACTCATTTTATCATATCTTTATGGATAACACCCATTTGAGGGGCGGCTTTTGGTTAATCAGTCAGTTTATACTGCTTGCGATNTTAATAAGATTTATAATTATTATTTAGTTTCAACACCGGCATCATTAAGTGCCGTTTTTAATCGGCCAGTTAACATCAGCCATGTCATATGATGATCTCCAATTTGCGACCACCACGGATATTTAAACGTTGCTGGTTTATTGTGTTCTATAAAGAAGTGACCAATCCATGCGAAAGCATACCCACAAACAAATGCGAGTGGGATGAATAACCAGCTTTGAGTGATAATAGAGCTCCAAAGAATTATTTGAGCCAATCCAGTACCGACATAATGAAGTATTCTTGTGTTTTTCTTACTGTGTTCGCGAAGATAGTAAGGAAAAAAGTCTTTATAATTTGTATATCGTGATGGATTTTCCATTGTTAATGATTATATTATTAATTATGAATCTAGACAATAGAGTTATGTACGTAGTTGTGGCTATCTTTGTCACCTACATAGCTTATTCAAGTTTTTCAGCCTAAATCAACAATGAATAAATTTTGGTACATATATGTTCCAAGGTTCATAATTATCATCAGTGTAGTGGCTTTTGCTATCTCAATGATGTTATTTCCTGGAGGTAATCACCTTGATACCAACCAGATTGGATATTCATTTACTAAAAATTTTATAAGCGAACTAGGACGATATAAATCAATGTCTGGTGATACAAATTTTTTTTCTTCTTTTATATTTATTTCTATCTGTTGTTTGAATATTTTTTTAGGAATTTCCTTTTTAAAAATACCTAAATTATTTAAACAAAATAAAATATCTTATGGGTTTGCTCTAATTGGAGGCACCTTTATTTTTATTGGTTGCCTTTTCTATATTGCTGTTGGATTTACACCAGAAGATTTATATTTTCAAAAACATATTTTTGTAGCTGAATATTTTTTTAACACTACTTCTTTAGGAATTATTTTTTTTTCGATTGCGATATTATTTAGTCGAATAAATAACTTATATGCATCCTTATCTCTAGCTCTAATTGCATTACTTGTTATATATGCAATTAATTTATCTCATATTCCTGAGATTGACCCAGCTGATACTATGCTTTACGCACAAACTTATACAATGGAAACCCAAGTATTTAAGGTAATAATGCAAAAACTTATGGCAATCATGATAATGATTAATATATATACTTTTACTATTGGAATTAATAATTTACTAGAAGCTAATGATCAATAATTTAACAGTATATCCAATTCGGATCATGGTGATTTACTTTGTAATTGTAAATACTATAGCTATATATTTATTTCCAGGTGGCTCATTATATGACCCAACTCTAACATCTTATTCATTTAGTGAAAATTTCTTTAGTGATCTAGGTGTTTATGAAACTGTAAGCGGTGAACAAAACTTTCTTTCATGTTTTCTATTTAACTCAACTCTTGTAATGATGGGTTTTGCGTGCCTATCATTTATTTTAGTCCCAAGACTTTTTAAGGATAATAAGATTTCATATGTCTGCGCAACCATTGGATCATACATAGCAATGCTATCCGGTTTGTCATTTCTTGGTGTTGGATTAACTCCTGCAGATTTATATTTCCATGAACATGTATTTTTTGTAATTGTTGGATTTAGATCCATGGTGCCTGCGATGGTTTTCCTTACCCTTGCTTTTTTCTTTAGTCCTGTAAGCAATAAATACACAGTAGCTTCAGTANTGTTTCTCTTATCAATTACACTATATGCTTTTTTTGAAACTTCAGATCCTCCTGATGTGAGCCCAAGAGAGAATCTTGAATTATTTAAAGAATCAGTTTCTTACAATAGAATGGTCATATCCGTAATCGCTCAAAAGGTTATTACTCTGATTTCTTTTGTAAGTTTCTTTGTTTTCACTTATGGGTTTTATCAATTATCTTTACTTAAGAAATAGAAGGCTTCTTATCGATCCAAGGATTTGCTTGCTCCAATTGGGAAGCTAAATCAATTAAAACTGATTCTTCTGCGTATCGACCTGCAAACTGCACGCCCAAAGGAAGATTATTATTAGTATAAAATGTAGGCAATGATATAGAAGGTTGACCTGTAACATTTTGAAGTACTGCATCAGGAGAGTACCAATAATTTTCGATTATATTTTTATTTAAAAAAGGATCACGTATAAATGGTATTCTAAACAAAAATCCTAATCTTAAAGCCATTAGAATCTCATTTTGAATATTATTAATTTTTTTTGGCCTCAGTTCACCAAGTAATGGTGCTGATTGCGATATAATTGGTAAAATTACAGCATCATAATCATTTGTTTGTTGCATTACATCTCTTGATATTTTTTGAATAGTATAGCGAGCCCATGCATAATCTTTACCTCTAAAGCTTTTTCCAAGATAATTAAGTGCTCTTGAAGCAGTTTCAACTTCACTTTTTTTAAAAGATCTTCCAACAAGATCCTTAAGTTCATTAAACATCTGAGATACATGAGATGAAATTATAATTGCAAATGCTCTTGATAATAACAAACCATCATAATCAATATTACACTCCTCAACATTATGACCGATGCTTTCACATAGTTTTGCATTATGCATAACAGCATTTTTTGCATCAGATGTTATTGTTATTGGAAGTCTTGACTCAGTATTGAAGCCAATTTTATATTTTTTATTAGCATTCAATGAATTTATTAAGCTACCTTTTTCATAATGAACAGAATAGGGATCACCGATTTCTGAGCTAAATAATTCATTATACATATATGCAGTATCTCGAACAGTTCGAGATANAATTCCAGAATGCGTAAGTCCTCCCCATTTATCTCCATGAGATGGAGAAAATGATATTCTTCCTCGAGTAGGTTTTAAACCTACTGTGCCACACGTAGCTGCCGGTATTCTAATAGAGCCACCTCCATCACTCGCATGCGCAATAGGCACTGCTCTAGATGCAACTGCAGATCCAGCGCCTCCACTTGAACCACCTGTGGATCGTTCTCTATCCCATGGATTACGTGTTGGTTTGAATGCCTTTGGCTCTGTTGTAATCATTAATCCAAATTCAGGAGTTGCAGACTTACCGCAGATAAGAGTTCCTGAATTCGTAAATTTCTTAGATAAGCTATTATTAAATTTCATTGGGATATCTTTTAGGTAATTACTTCCTTGCATCATTGGAACACTATATAAAGCACTGTCCATATCCTTCATCAGCATAGGAACGCCTGNAAAGGGACCATTTAAGTCCTTATTGCGATTCAGAGATTCCATAGCGNAATGATAGGTCTTTTGATGCATGAAGTTTAATTTTGGATCTAACTGTTCGATTAAATCAATGGCTGTATCCAAGGCATCTATAGCTTGAATCTTTTTAGATTTTATCAACTCAGCAATTCCTACGGCATCAAAATCGGTATATTCTTTGAAAATAGGCATAAATAATTATAAATAAGATTTTTTTATGGTATTCTTTAAATTAATTTTGAAAAGTAATAATTANATTTAATGTCATTAATTAAACGATATTTTTTTACTGGTTTACTTGTTTCGGCTCCAATCGGGGCAACAATCTATATCACTATTTTTATTGTTGAGTTTATTTCTGGTCTTGTTCCTGATCGGTTTAACCCTAATAATTTATTACCTGAATTTATTGGATATAAAATTCCAGGATTAGAGTTATTAATTGCATTTTTGACCTTTATTTTTTTAGGTGCAATTTTTTCAACATTATTTGGAAGATCGTTATTAAATTATTTTGATAATCTAATCACAAGAATCCCTTTTGCTGGGAATGTATATAAGGCGATCAAACAAATAACTGAAACTTTTTCAAATGCAGATGCCGCTTATCAGAAGGTAGTTTTAATAGAATATCCAAGAAAAGGAGTTCATGCCATTGGCTTTATGACAGGAAGCACGAAGGGTGAAATAAAAACAAAGACCAATAAAGAGATGGTTAATGTTTTCGTGCCAACAACTCCAAATCCAACTTCGGGATTTCTATTACTATTTCCCATAGAAGATGTGATTGAACTTGATATGTCTGTAGAAGATGCAATTAAACTTGTTGTATCTGCTGGTCTTGTCATTCCAAATGAATAATCATCCAGATTTTAAATAATCAATTGCCACTTCATTTTTAAATAAATGTAATAATATTCGAAGAGATTTTCCTTTATCAGACTTTAAATTAGGATCGTTTTCAATAATTGATACGGCTTCTGATCTTGCTAATTTTAGTAAATCTTTATGTACATCTAAATTGGACAATTTAAATTCAGGCAATCCNCTTTGTCTTGCGCCCAAGATTTCACCTGCGCCCCTAATATCAAGATCTTCTTCTGCGATTTTAAATCCATCATTTGTTTCTTTCATTATTTTAAGTCTTTTTTTGGCGGTATCACTTAATGGGCTGGTGAACAACAATATACAACTTGATTGCTTTTTACCTCTTCCAACACGCCCTCTTAACTGATGTAATTGAGATAAACCAAAGCGTTCTGCATTTTCAATAACCATTAATGTTGCATCAGGATCATCTATTCCAACTTCAATGACTGATGTGGCTATTAATATCTTAATATCTCCATCTTTAAACTTAGACATGATATCNTTTTTTTCTTCTTGTTTCATTTTACCATGAACCATACCAACATCTTTACTTGAATAGTAACTTGATAAATCCTTCAACCTATTTTTTACTGATTGCAATTCCAATTTGTCTGAATCATCAACCAAAGGACAGACCCAGTAAATCTTTTCACCATTTTTAATTTTTTTTAACAGCGCTGANTTTAGTTGATTAATTTTGTTAATATTAACTGATTTTGTTACGATATCTTTCCTATGAATTGGCTTACTTTTTATTTTTGATATATCCATATCTCCATAGGATGCTAATTCTAAAGTTCTTGGAATAGGGGTTGCAGTCATTAATAAGATATCACATTCATTTCCTACTTTTTCACTCAACATAATTCTTTGATGAACTCCAAATTTATGTTGTTCATCAATTACAATAAGGCCAACATTATCTATTTCTACTTTTTCCTGAAAAAGAGCATGAGTTCCTATCAATATATCAGCTTCAAAATTATGCTCTTTTCTTGTTGATGATGTAATCAATGAACAATTAAGATCCATCTTCGATGCATATTGATTGATTGTATTGTAGTGTTGCTCAGCAAGTAATTCAGTAGGGGCCATGAAAATTGATTTTTTACCATTCTCAGAAACTTGTAATATTGAAAATAATGAAACAATTGTTTTACCGCTACCCACATCACCTTGTATAAGTCGAAGCATTTTCGTGGGTGATGAGAGGTCATCTGAAATTTCTTTAATCGTTTTTATTTGATCTTGAGTTAATTCAAAATCAAGAATGGATTTCAATTCATTTATTAATTTATTAGATGGTTTAAGAANATTTCCTTTTATTTTATTAATTTTTTGTTTAATCAATCTGATTGTAAGTTGGTGTGATAAAAGTTCATCAAAAGCNAATCGTTCCAGATATGGACTCTGATTTATCTCAAGGGCTTCACTAGGGTTATGAAGTTCATCAAGACTTTTTTTCCAGGGATGCCAATTCCTATCTGTCATTAATTTATCATCAAGCCATTCAGGTAGACTGCTTGTTTGAGATAAGGTCGTATTAATTGCTTTCCTGAGTGATTTTGATGTTAATCCAGACGTTAATGGGTAAATAGTTTCAATTGTTTTGACAGATTCTATGTCTTCTAAGCTCGCTATATGATGTGGATGGGTAATTTGAAAACTATCTTTATATTCCTCAATTTTTCCACTTATTACTTTTTGACTTCCAACAGACAGCATCTGCCTTAAATAGGGACCTCGTATATTGAAATATACTAAGGACATAATTCCAGTTTCATCAGAACATATGACTCGGTAAGGCATTCTTTTATTAAATGCTGGTACGTGTTTTTCAATTGTCACTATTATTGTTGCGATTTCTCCACTCTTGAGATTAGCAATTTTAGGGCTATTTCTTCTATCAATGATAGCTACTGGACGATGGAATAGTAGATCTATTAAATATCTACCGCATAATCTTTCTATTAGTTTTGCGTATTTTGGACCTATTCCTTTTATCGTAATAATATTAGAAAATAGGTTGTATAGAATTTTGGGTCTCATATAAGTAGTTAATAAATTAATAGAATATCATGGAAAATATAGAAATATTTAGAAAAAAACTTCTTTATAAAGCTTCACATAGAGGCACTAAGGAAATGGATATCTTAATGGGCAACTTTGCTGATAAATTTATTCAATTATTCGATGATCATGAACTATCATTGTTAGATATTTTATTAGATCAAGATGATGATCATATTTATAAAATCATATTAAAAAAAACTCCTATACCAGAGAATATAGATAATAGAGTNACNAAACTTCTTATCGATTTTGCAAATACTATTAATGAATAGTATCGCAAAAAAAAATATCGTAGTNGAAAATAATCTTATCTTAGAAAGTGATGGTCATTTTAAATATGAGAGTTACATCAATTTCTTATCAGAAATCGGATATGCCCGCGTCAGTACAGTTAATCATCTTGGAGAATTCTCTGTAAAGGGAGATATTATTGATATATTTCCATCTGAGTTTAAAGAGCCCGTNAGGTTAAGTATNTTTGGTGANANCATTGAGTCNATAAGNACGTTTGACNTTAAAACTAAGNTTAANAANNACNCNTTAAANAGAGTGGTTGTNAANCCACATGATGAAAAAANTTTTAATAAAAGAAAAAGAGAAATTTCTGCAAATACTTTTTTAACNGATATCAGTTCATTNGATATTGATGATCTTATTGTTCACGTNGATCATGGCATTGGTCAATTTCAAGGNTTGAAAACTNTNAATATTCTTGATTCAGACCATGATTGNATTGAAATTAGATATCANAATAGTGATAAGTTATTTATTCCTGTAGAAAATATTGAACTGCTTAGTAAATATGGAGGTAGTTTAATTGTCGAATTNGATCGNTTNGGTGCATCAAGTTGGCAATTAAGAAAAGCAAANGCTAAAAATAAAATNAAAGATATCGCNGGTACTTTAATTCAAACTGCAGCAGAACGTGAGCTACGTTCAGCAAAAAAATTNAAAACNCANGAGCCTTATTATTCAAATTTTGTAAATGAATTTGAACANGATGANACNGAAGATCANAACAGATCTATTTCAGATATTCTTCATGATNTAAANAGAGGNNTACCNATGGATCGNCTTATTTGNGGTGATGTAGGGTACGGAAAGACAGANGTAGCNGTNAGAGCTGCTTTTAATGTTGCATTAANNGGATATCAAGTTGCTATATTGGTGCCAACAACTTTATTATGNAGGCAGCATTTTGAAACGTTTACAAAAAGATTTGNAAATACTCCAATNAAAATTCGTCAAATATCTCGNNTNGTTAAATCAAANGANGCAAAAAATANNATTGAAGAAGTNAATAATGGNGAAGTAGATATTATTATNGGAACNCATGCTTTATTGAGTGANAAAATAAAATTTAANAACNTNGGNATGCTTATTCTTGATGANGAGCAACANTTTGGTGTNACTCAGAAAGAAAAAATTAAAAAGATTAAATCAGATATTCATGTCCTTTCATTAACGGCAACACCTATACCGAGAACCCTTGAAATGTCTCTTGTTGGATTGCGAGAATTATCAATCATTTCAACTTCTCCTGTAAATCGCAAAGACATTATTACAGATGTAATGAATTTTGANTCATTGGCCATAAGCAAGGCAATTAAAAAAGAAATAGAGAGAAGAGGCCAAGTATTCATTGTGTGTCCAAGAATATNAGATATTACAGAAGTTGAAGATTTTTTGAAGTCATATTGTTCAGGTGTAAAATATAAAATTGCTAATGGTCAGATGAAAGCTGAAGACTTGGAAGATGTAATGATGGAATTTTATAATAATGAATTTTCAGTTTTATTATCAACATCAATAATAGAGTCGGGTCTTGATATTTCAACTGCAAACACAATTATAATTATTAAAGCAGATAAGTTTGGAACATCACAATTACATCAATTAAGAGGAAGAGTAGGGCGATCCAATACGGAGGCTTTTTGTTACTATACAGTTCCCGATCTTGATTTAATTACTGATAATGCTTCCAAAAGATTGGATCTATTAAAAAGATTGAATAGCCTTGGGTCAGGATTTCAACTTGCAAGTCATGATTTAGATTTACGAGGATCAGGAAATATAATNGGTGATGAGCAGTCAGGCCATATAAGAGAAATTGGTTTAGAGTTATATCACCGACTTTTAAGAGAAAAAATAAGTGATCTTAAAAACGAAGACTCCTTATCAAATGATTCTGAATGGTCACCTCAAATAAATTTAGGNTTAACTGTTTTAATTCCTGAAAANTNNATGCCAAATTTAAATAGNNGATTNCATTATTATAAAAAACTTGCNTANGCATTGGATAAGAGNGAACTAAGTTTCATTTCTGATGATATAAAAAATCAATATGGCGAATTACCTGAATCAATAGAACATNTNTTAAAGATCACNAATCTNCGTATATCNTGTAAGANTCTCAATATNGANAAAATTGAAATGGGTCAAAAGGGNNCTGTTATTAAATTTAGAAAAAACAGNTTTGATAAAATACCCGAATTAATATCATTGATTGCACGCAAAGGAGATAAAATCAAAATGAGACAGGATGAATCTGTTGTTTATAAGTTTTTCNCGAACGATAAGNCGAATAACATTAAAGAAATTACAGATTTTATTGGTGAATTAGAGGAATTATAGATTAATATTATTCTATGGGTGCGCTTAGTGGGTATAAAATTATTGAACTTTCCGGTATAGGTCCTGGGCCTTTATGTGGAATGCTNTTGGCTGATCTAGGAGCTGAAGTTATCCGCATTGATNGNATGAAAACTNCTTTGCCNCCAACACCTCAAAAATTTGATATTACAGGTCGAAATAAAAAATCAATTTGTCTTAATCTTAAAGAAGATCAGTCAAAAGAAATCTTTTTTAAATTAATNAANGATGCTGATGCATTAATTGAAGGNTATAGACCTGGTGTGATGGAAAAATTAGGTTTAGGACCTGATGAATGCTTAAAAGTNAATGAGANACTTGTATATGGNAGAATTACAGGNTGGGGACAAGATGGACCTTTAGCAAAAAATGCTGGTCATGATATTAATTACATAGCTTTGGCTGGCGCCCTCTATTCAATGAGCGGTGATAANCCCACNATACCTCTAAATTTAATAGGTGATTATGCTGGNGGCTCNATGTTTTTGGCATTNGGTGTCTGTTCTGCGATGCTCTCTGTNAATAAAACAGGAAAAGGTCAGGTNGTTGATGCCGCAATGATTGATGGNGTTTCNTCTTTAATGTCTATNTTTTACTCTNTGAGCCAAAGNAATATTTGGAATGTNGCNGCNNGAGGNTCAAATATATTTGANGGTGGNGCNCATTTCTATCANACCTACAAAACTAAAGACGATAAATTTNTTTCATTTGGNTCNCTTGAGCCTCAATTTTATTCAATACTAGTTGATAAATTAGATTTAGATGAAAAATTTAATAATCAAATGGATATAAGTAATTGGAGCAACTTTAAAGATGAAATTCAAAAAAAGATCATTTTAAAAACGAGAAATGAATGGGATGAAATATTTCTAAATACAGATGTTTGTTATTCTCCTGTATTGTCTATTGATGAAACTCATGAGAATGATCATATGAAGAAAAGAAATAATTTCTTAACTATTAATGATGTGATTCAACCAGCTCCTGCACCTAGATTTTCAAACACAAAATCGTCCGAGCCAAAACAAGCCCCTAAAATTGGGGAAGATAATAATGAGATTTTATTAAATTTGGGCTATAAAGATGATGATATTTCCAAATTAAAAAAAGATAATATAATAAATTAATATGCCAAGTTTTGATGTTGTCAGTAAATTAGATATGCAAGAAATAGATAATTCTATTTCAAACTCAATGAAAGAGATAACTCAACGATATGACTTTAAAGGTTCAAATTCAAAAATTGAAAGAACTGATAAAACCATAACTCTAACTACTGAAGATGAATTAAAAGCAAAACAAGTGCTTGATATTCTTAATGGACACATCATTAAGAGAAACGTTGATACGCGTTCTATTAAGCTTAAGAATTCTGAGTCTGCATCCGGTAATACCATCAGACAAACATTCGATTTAATTGAAGGCGTTGATCAAGATATATCTAAAAAAATTATATCAACGATCAAGTCATCAAAAATGAAGGTACAAGTTAAAATTCAGGGTAATGAGTTAAGAGTTTCTGGCGCAAAAAGAGATAATTTACAAGAGGCAATTCAAATTATTAAAGACCTCGATCTTTCTGTCCCCCTTCAGTATGTTAATTTTAGAGACTAATGAATTCTATTAGTTTTAAGCAATTATTAGCAATATT
Organism: Candidatus Pelagibacter sp. TMED239; assembly: GCA_002169475.2. Next base: position 1,960 of record NHKK02000010.1, on the reverse strand, counting down.
ATATCGTATCTTTACTTTTCCAGTATTAGCAATAATCATTGTGCTTGGGATGATTTTTATACTTGTATTTATTTAAAAGTTGTAAAAAAAANNNACTAATTGTAAGATATAGNAATGTTAAAAAAATTTGTATTATCTATAGTTTTTCTTAGCTCTGTATTTTTGTTTTCAAGTATTAACTCATATGGTCAAGTAATTACAGGCGCAATAAAAAATCTTTATATGATTGCTGAATTACCAATTCCAAATTCTGATCGANCTTATGAATTAAAAGTATTTGAGAAAATTAATGATGATGGATCGTTTGAAGAGTTAGAATATTCCGAGTCAATGAATTACGAAGGCAGTTATACAGTTCAANTATCAGCTGGATCTGGTGGACTTCAAACTATTTCAACTACAGTTTTAGTATCAGGAGATGAATTAGATTATAGGAAAAATTTTAGTGTTTGTAATAATGAAATTAATCAAGAGTTCTTATTGCATAAAGATTATGAAAGTTCTTCGTATGGCTTTAGCGAAGAATGTGTCTGGAAATTTTCAGATTTTAATCAGTTTCAAGTATACTATGCTGAATGCGATGATATTTGTGTTGATTATAGTTACGTATTTGACCTTAATAGATTTAAATCAACCGATGAAGACGTATTAAAGGAGTATGGTTTTCAGTTTTTGGATAATGTTGGTGGAGCTTTTATTGGTGGAAATCCATTTTATTCAATGGATTTTGAAAAAGAATACGTTAATTTTTAAATATTATAATTTTTTATCAATATAAATTATCTCTATTTTTATTCCTAATATTTAATAGAATTTTTCTTTTATTTTNAAAAGGAGTNNAAAATGTTACATATTAGTAAATGGGAGAGGCATAGTAATGCATCACGAGATGCNTTAGGAACTGCGGCCTTGAATCTTTGTAAAAATGCAAAATCTAAAGATGGTGTTCATAGTGCTAAGTTCTATTGGCCTAATCCAAATTTAATTGCAATCATTATTGAAGCTGAGACAGGCTCTTGGGGAATTGCAGCTGAACCAGATGGGACTACAATGAAGTCATTTTTTGATTTGGGTGATGTAGCTTCTTGCATAATGGATGAAACTTGGGTAGATGCAAGTTTGGGTCAGAAAAGATCTGATAAAGCNTCTTAANATTTAGAATATTATTTATTTATAATCTTCATTCGTTTAGCAATCATTCTATCTGCTACTCGCTTTGGAAATAATTGAAGTAATATATTTTGCATCCTTGTTGGATCAATTCGGTAGCGTGTCTTGTTTTTTGTATTTTCAATAATTGATAAGGCACGTTCAGCAATAACACTTGGCTCACAACCTGCTTGCTCCATTTTTTCTGTCATTTTCATTGCTCTTGATACNGACTCTCTAAAGTCTGAGTTGTCATATCGTTNAACNTCNTCTTTNTGGTTAATTTTTTTCCAGATNGGTGTTTTAACTGGTCCNGGNGCAATAACAACNACATCTATTCCATACATTANTAATTCNCGTCTNATGCCNTCTGAAAANCCNTCTANNCCAAACTTNCTCATATTATAGGCGGACATAAAAGGCATTCCTATNTCACCNGAAATAGAACTTATNTTTATTATTTTACCAGGANCNCCNTTACGATTTTTATCAGCTCCCAATAAATCTAANTAAGCCTGACANCAATGAAACACTCCNAATACATTAACATCAAATTGATACTTAAACTGCTCAGCNGANAGACTCTGAATTGTTCCCATAACTCCAAGTCCCGCATTGTTAATAAGGCCAGACAATTTTTGTTCACCAATTTGATCTTCTACAATTTTGACTGAATTTTTTACAGCAGCCTCATCTGTAACATCAAATATCAGAGGAACAAAATTACTACCAAGTTCATTAGAAACTTTATCTGCATCAGCTTCAATAATGATTGCAATTAAATTTGGATTAGGAGTGTTTCATTGTTGTC
>NHKK02000005.1 GCA_002169475.2 Candidatus Pelagibacter sp. TMED239 | reverse complement strand
AATCTCCTTTTGCCTCTCTGTAAAAAATACGATAATCTTTCATAGATTATCTCCTATCCCAAGTTTGTAGTATTAACCTTTGTACCACCCGAATATTGACCAACATTAGTGTCTGGATTAATTTTTATTTCAGTCTTTCCGCCAACTTTAATTTTCTTTTTCTTTTCACCATCTATTTCTGGTTGAGGCGTTGATTTATCCAATATTGCCTGTGCGACACCAGTTCTTAAAGGGACTTCACCAGTGTCAGGATTAGGTTCAGGTTTTACAGTTTTATTTTTTTCATTCTCTAATTCAATTTTAAGCATTTGAATTTGTCTTTTCATATCTTCTATGGTGCCTTTATCTTTATCGTCACCTTTTGCTACATGCTTTGATCCTCTACTACGATCTCGATTAATTTTATCAAAATCTTCGTTTGTAGAAGGAACTAAAAGATAATCTCTAAGTTTATTCATACTGTTTGCTGCAATTGCTATCTTATTCATCCACCAACTTGGTAATGAATCTTCTGGATTCATACTTTGAAGTTTAGATAGCATTTGAGAAGCATCCTCAATTGTTGTTTTACATTGTCTAACAGCAGAGGCAGTATCAGTATGCCCATCTTCAACTATTTTTTTAACATCTTTAAGTGCTTCAGCAAATGTTTTAGTATATTTCATATTTTTCCTTAGTCAGTTTTTTTACCAGCAATAGCATTTGATGCTTTCATAATTACTTCTTCAAGACTACCAGGTTTTGTTGTCATGTATTTTTCTTTCATTGGTTTTTTCATAGCATTTATTTTTTTCATAGCAGCCATCATTTCTTTACCTGCGTCTTTCATAGCATACATAGGATTACCAGCTTTCATCATTTCTTTTTTAGATTTCATTTCGCCTTTCATCTTCATAGCATTCATTTTCTTCATCATTTCCATACTTGGTGTTTCTGTATCATCTTTATTTGTTGCCATGTCCATTTCCATTTTCTTCATCGCTTTAATATCATCGTTGGAATGTTTTTTAAGCATATCTTGTTTAGGATCTTGCATAGTCATAGCATTCATTTTCTTTTTATCATACATAGCATTCATTTTCATAGCATTCATTGGTTTCATTTCTGCCATTTCAGCAACATCATCTGTTTCTTCTTTTTTCATTTTCTTCATAGCATTCATAGAACCGTATTCTTTCATAGCCATTTCCATTTTCTTCATCATTTCTTTCTTCATCATTTCAGGCATTTTTTCCATTTCTTTCATCATCTCTTTTTTCATCATCTCCATTTTTTCAGGATCTGTTTCTGCCTTCAACATTTCGATTTTCTTCATCATCTCTTTTTTCATCATTTCACCCATGCCGCCTTCAGTACCAGGATGATAAGGTTCTTTTTCTTCATTTTTAGCATCATGTTTAGCATCCACTGCCTTAAAGAATTTCTTTTTTTCTTCATCGGACTTTAGATCACCTAGGGAGTTAATCCCAAAGTCTTTCATAGTCGCATTAAATTTGTCTTTATAAGTCATTTCGTTTATCTCTCCCTTTATAAGATTTTCTGCAATACCTAGTTTCTTTTTAACCATGTTTGTTGCAGTTGCAAAACGGACACTATCACCATCTTTACCATATCGTTTGACGAAATCGTTTTTTGGTAAATCGTCTGCGGTTTTATGTACCATTTTAATTTGTTTTTTAGTTAAATCAGCTTCGTCTTTAATATCTTTTTGTAGTTGTTTTGCCTGCCTATCGTGTGTTTTGACTGATTTTTTTAATTGTTTAATGATAGGTTTAATAGTTTCTTTATCTTTACTATCCAGGTCTTCTTTTAATTTGTTGTAATACTTTCTAACTAAAGCATCTCTTGTCATTTGATCTTCTCTAGAAATATGACCTTTCATGTTATGCCTTGCATTTATAGCATCAATTTTCATTTTTTCTGCTNNTGTGCCAAACATATCTACAACTTTTTTTGCATTTAATCCGTGTTCNTTATNTCTTTCNTTGTCTTTGAAATCTTTTTTAGTAAANNTTTCTTCTAATTCTTCNTTTGCTCNTCTTNGNATACCCGATGAGAAAGTGCCTAGTTTTTTATTAGTTCGTTGCACTATACCAAGTTCTATTTCTTTCACAGAACCACCACCGCCTGGTCCTATTTTTTTCTTTTGTCTTAAATCTCTTATCATTTTTTCTGCTTTTTTATCAGCGTCAGACTCACTTGAAGCGTCAACAACAACTAGAACCTCATCTCGATATCTTACACCTCTATATTCAACATCTGCTTCTACTTCATATCTTGCTTCTTCTAAAGANNNACATANACATTCTTCGCCACCACAANNTTCANNTACTNTNCCTANTTCTGGAGTTGNACATTGACACTCTCCGNCANTGCAANTAGGACAATCAGGATCTTCGAATACATAAAAAACTTCTTGTAAGTTTTCTTCTGGTACACAATTAGGTACCATTCTATCNCCCTTTTTCTTTAGACCAACTTGTTTAAANCCTNNCCAACATGCNTCACATTGTAGTTCGTCTGCTTCTGCCATGTCTAATGGTTCTTTAAAGTCTGACCATTTCTTACCTCTTTTAATAACTAGTTCTGATTTTGCAGCAGTTGATAGAAAAGGTATATCACCTTTTGCTAATTTCATAAGCATATCAGTTGAATACTTTTTCAACATAGTATTCATTTTATCAANAGCGCCAACAGGTAGTCTTTTACCNTTTAGAGGTTCATATTCTTTTTTAAGTTTTGNCATTTGAGCAGAAGTAAATTCTGTAAGTTCTGTAAGATCATCTACCATACTTGGTGTCANACCTTTTACTTGACCTGCTCTGACCATTTTTATAAATTTAAATTTTGATAATTTATCTTTAAAGTTTTTATCTTTATCAAATAAATGTTTTACATTATCNGGTATTGGTGGTGCAGATTTTTCTTGAATGCCTAATTTTTTCTTTTCTTTGTCAACTTCTNTTTGAGTAAGCATTTCACCTTGTTTATCTTTTGCCTGTTTCATTCTACCTAGTTGAACCAACAGGTCTGAATATCTAGTATATTTACCTTCGTCTATTTCAATTGATTCTGCTTGCATCCAACCTTTTACTTTATAAGTTGGCCAGTCAGATTTATCTATGACAATGACTTTTGACTTCTTAACAATCATCATTTCTTTTGATTTGTCTTTTAGTTGTCTTGCCTCTGCAATAATTTTATCTTTATATTTACTCATTTAAGTTGATTCCTCATCTTTAAAAGTGCCTTGTCGAGTTCTTCCTTCCAGTTTTCACCGTATCGTTTCTTATATTTATCTATTGTATCACCTTCAACCGCATATTTATCTATATCTTTTTCATCTATTTTCATAGTGTATTGTCTAAAGTTTTGTATAGGTTGACCTGGTGTCATTGACATTGTATGCCTAGCAGACTGATCTGTGCCTAATTCGTAATATTCTAGTAGTCCTGCCCTCGTTAAAACATCTTGAAACTCACGATATCCAACACCAACTTGTCTTGCTATATCTGCAGCAAGTCCATATTTGTCTTTAAATACATTAACAGACTTCAATTTATTCTTAAACATCTGCATACCTATTGATACTGCNTTACGGTCAACTGTTTTACTTTTTATATAATCAGTAAATTTACCACCTGGTAGTTGAAACTCTTTAACAAGTTCATCTATGATTGAATCTTCTTTCTGCATTTCTTTAGTTTTTCTTTTCATCTTATTAATATAAGTTCGATATACAGCTGCCTCAGCAGTCTTACCCATCTCTCTTGCTCTTTGTTCCATTGCAACAGCAGCTTGAATTTTATGTGCATGAGTTTTACCAGAGTTTTTAATTTTGTTTACACTATCTTTAGCGTCTTGAACAGTTGCAAATTTTAATCCTTTGATAGTNCCTTTTGGATTCTCATCTGTATATAAATCAGAATGTTTATCTGAACCTGCAGGTTGACCTTTCTTTCTAGGTATTCTAGGTGCTTCGTCTAATGTTTGTATATCATATAACCATGCCTTCTTAATTAGTCCATCNCAATCATATGATACATAATTAGAACCTCGTCTAACTATCATACCTTTTGAACCGTCCATATGTTCTACCATNTCNCCAATGTTAAATATTTTTTCTTGATGATATTCTTCTCTTAAATCATTATTTAAGAAGTTAGTAAATGACTCATATCTCTCTGCTATACCCATACCTTTTTTAACTGCATTGAATAATGCTTTACTATCTGTAGCAGATAAATTAGGTACACCTGTTTTAAAGTTTCTGTAATCATCATTTTTTGCCATATCTCTCATCTTACTTGCACTCATACCTGTAAGACCCTCAGCGTCAGGATCTCTTTCGCCAGATGAAACAACTTTAACAGATTTATAATTATACTCTTTACCATTATATTTGTCTGCAAGTTTTTGAAACTCATTTATTCTATCACTACCTGCAACCATAATAATTTCACCATACATCTTATCATAAAACTTTAGTATCTCCATGAATGTTCTTTGTGTACCTCCAGCAGCCTGTATTTTATTCTGCGGAAACATCTTCTTCATAAATTTAACTTTTGTATTTACATCTAATGGATTTTTTCTTTTGTCAGTAGAGGCACTAGCATAAACAATGTGATTAGCATTATTCTTTCGGGCTTGTGTAATCACTTCTCTCATAAGTTTACCGTGGCCAGTAGTAGGAGGGTTAAACCTACCAAAAGCGAAAATCAATTTGTTTGCCTTATCTAATGCCTCGTTGACTGCCCTAGTTTTACTTTGGGCATGTTCGTTTCGTAATGAATCTATTTCAGCGTCTGAAACTTCTCCATCATCTAAAATCTTTTTACATTTTTTGTAGAATGTTAGATAGTGATATTTCTCTAACATTTTGTATATAACATTTTTAGGTAATCTATTCTTAATACCAAATGTTCTAATCTCATCTGGTGTCATATCTGTATCAAATGCTGATCTTCTTTCAGCGTCAAGTAGATCGCCCATGTCAATTATATCTTCTAAACTGTTTTGTATTTCTTTGACTTTTAAATTTAGTCTGTCTTTTAAATTTGTAACCTCATTAGGTTTTAATTCTCTTAATTCATCATAGTCAATTATATCTCTTTTTAATTCACCTTTAACAACATCTAATTCTTGTACTTTCTTTTCAAAGTCTTTAATATATAAATCTATATCAAATACAAAATCTTCTGGTCGTTTGATAAACTCATTACCTCTAATATCAAATACTGCATCCGCTTTAGCATTTTGATCTTCNTAAGTTTTNTCATCTGTAATAAAATANTAGTTGACAGGATGTTTACTACCTGGTATCTCTTTACCTTGAATATTGTCTGGATTTTTAGCAGATAGATATTTCTTAGATANTCTTAATCTTTCATCNTCTGCNTTATCACTTGGCACATCAAATANAACATTGATATCTAAGTCNGCGTCATTTCTATATCTCTTTGTAAGAATAGAACCTATCAATGCAATTCTNATAACAGGATATTCTGTTTCAAATTCTTTAATCTGATCCTCAATCATATCTAATACTGATTGTTTTATTTTAGGATCTGAAGTATCAGCGTCATCAAATACAAGAGGAGCATAGGTACTTCTAGGAATATCAATAATAGATTCTCTTAACTGTTTAAATGTTTTCATTATTCCCCATTTCCATTACCGCCTGATCCATTACCATTAGTATCATTACCATTACCGTTAGTGGCATTACCATTACCATTTGTATTGTTATCACTTGATTGTTGATCATTTTGTCCGTTGCCATTTTTACCACCAAAGTAAGGATAATATCTAGTCACTCCAATAGGAACACAAACCTGTAATTTTTTATCAAATCTATATCCTTCAGGACATTTTTTTGTTTGTTGTGCAGCTGTAATAAAACTTCTAAATGATTCCATTATCCTTTTACCCAATCTTTTGCCATCGTAAAGTTAGCACGACTAAACTCTAATCTATCTACAAGTTTAACAGCACCACCTTTTTTGATTGCAACATATCCCTCTGGATTTGTAACCTTATATCCTTTTTTAGTTCTTAAAAAAGAACCAATACTTTGTATTTTATTTAATTTACCTAACAGTAATCTTTTTGCAGTTTGCATTGTAATATAAGTTGCAATTGCAAAATATAAACCTTGTCTATTTGGTCTTAATATCTTCATGCCTGCTTCTAGTATTTCTTCATACTTTTGTTTTGTAGCAGCAGTCTTTTTACTATTTATTTCTTTTTTTAATCTATCTATAAAATACACTTCAAAATTATTTGCAAGTGCTCTAGTATTTTCAATCTTTTGACCTTGTCGAATATATGTATTAAAAAATGTTTTAAGTTGTACACCAAGAGATAATGGTCCTTGATCTTTTTTTAATTTATCAATAAATGCACCTGCCTTATAAGCAGAACCCTCTGCCATTTTAATAACATTATCGAATGAGGTTTCTTCATCTGAACTAAAACCTGGGTCTTGAACTTGTTTATAATTAGCGTCATCAAAAAATACATTTTTATTTTTTCTTAATCCACTTACATTTGCACCAAAAGATGCTCTTAGTCCTTTAATTGTTTTACCTGAATATGTTGTGTGAAATATAATACCAATTTTTGCTTTATTAATTCTATCGTAGATTGAACTACCAAAGAGTCCACTTGCAACAACTGGTACAGCATATGTAATTGTATTTGGTGTGAATATAATTGATGGTTGACCAGCAACTTTTGCTGTTCTTTTGTCATCACTTGTAAAAAGTAAATCACCTTGAAGCACACCTTTGATACCTAGTGATGGAAAATATTTAAGTGCTACTTTTAATTTATCTGCAAGAGCACCACCGTGATTACGAGATATATCAGAACTTGTATAGTTAATTTTAGGATTGACATTGAAAAGAGATTTAGTGGCAACAAAGAACTTGCCATTCTCTGGATTTGTACCACAGAATATAGCAGGTGCACCATCCCACTTGACGGTGACATTAGATCCACCAGATCCTCCTTGCAACATTTTTTTGATAGACTTTAAAAACCCAATTGAGTTTCTTGCACCAATACTTCCATTATTAATAATTTCATCTTCTAAATGTTCAAGGTGTGTATTCTTACCTTCGGTTAGGTAATCTTGAAACCCTTGCATTTGACACTCTTTCCATTTAATAATATTTACTTAATTATTTATAATTATAACATATTTTAATCGGAAAGTCAATAGGCAAATACTAATATAATTTACCGAAAGGACCAAAATCAAATACTTTATTACCCTTTTTCTGTGATAGAAATAACAAATCTGTTAAATATTCATCTCTTTCGTCTGCCTTTAATTGCAGTAATTTATCAACATAATATAATTGCATTAACTTAACATTGGCAATATGTGGTTCTTTTCCTTTAAATACAGTATTCATATTATTAACAAATTCTTTTGTAGTTTTAATACCAATCTCTTTCACCAGGGAAGACTTGACTACTCTATCAAACATATCAGAAAATTCTTTTTTTCGTTTTGAAAATTCACTAGCATTTTTTGGATAATTTCCATTTTGTTTAGTTGTACTATTATATAAATCTTTATCAACCATACTAGATAGTTTCTCAACTAAATTCAATGGTGCTTTTCCTAATCTAGCACCAGCGGCAGCAATTTCAGTTCCTTCAAATTTTAAATTTGCTAATCTTGAGGTTGTATTACCTTTTAATTGAAACTTAGCAATATCTTTTGTCGTATCTTTTAGAAATATATTAGTATCTTGTGTTGCAAAAGATGATTTATCTGCTTTCAAGTTTAATTTACAAACTATTTTTGATAGTTTGAAATCGTATTCGCCTTGCATATTTTTTAGTTTTTTAAAAAATGCTTCAGAAACATTTACTTCTTCATACTTTGCTGTTTTACCTGATATTAATTTTAAAGATATACCAACTATTTCTCTTTTCTGAAACATGGATCTCATAATGGCATTTAGCTCTTTGATCGTTTGTGTGCCTCGTGGGCCCTCTAATTCTTTTGCTATTTTATTTCTAAATTTTGGTGAGTCTTTTATTAACCATATATCTGCAGGATCCCATGCGTCTTTTCTTGAAATGCCAAACTTATCTTTTATAAGGTCAGTTATAAATTCCATAAATCCACCTTCACGATTAAATACTGTAAATCTAGCATTAGAAAATTCTGTTAATAATTTTTTTTGTTGTAGATAAAATGTATTTAACCATCTATCCTCTACCGTTTTATTTTGTATAGGAAGTTCAAATTTTAGTAAAGATTTGCCTTGATATTTAAAAATATCTTCAAGACCTTTTTTAGTGGTTTTATCTTTTATTATATCTTCTGGCGAATTAAATTTTTTATTATCTTTAAAAGCACGCTGACAAATAAATGCTGTTGCNAACTCTTGCATGGCAGTNAATTCAGCNTCTGAAATANTAATATTATTTACTTTTGGCATACAGCTATTTATACTACACTAGAGTATAAAAGTCAAGCNNTTATTGGTCGTCTATTTTGCCGAGTGTGAGGAATTTGACAATGCCACCNTTAGGTTCCCATTGTCTATATTTGTTTTGATGTTTAGTTATTTTNTCTNNATCTTCTCTAAAGAAGTTTTCGCATATAATAGATCCTGTGGGTTTCTCAATACACTGCCACAGGATCTTTCTATTCTTTTTAACCATTACGGTTTCATAAGATAACTTAATATTTTTTTTACTAAGTTTCTTTTCTTTTTTACTAGTGTTTATATTTCTTGATCTCGATAATCTCATTAGTAATCTATCTCGAAAGCAACGCCTTCTTTCTTTTCTTTTCTAGTTGTTCCCTTGAATACTAAAGATACTCTTTTCTTTTCATTTGAAGTTATGGTGGACATTATCGTTGGAATACGAGAATCAAAAATTGTCATTCGTCCTGGTTTAGGCCAGACTGCTGTGATAATTTCTTTATTGTGTTCNTTCTCTTGACTTAGTCCATATGGAGTATCAATAGAATATTCTTTCATTCTATCTGTTAGATTGGGNGTCCAGAATTCAAGTGTGCCGCCATCTTCTGGTAGCATATCAGGAGTTAAACTTACAATAATTGTGTATAGATCACCAGTCGAAACAGTTTCAAAATTTTTGTCTGACTCTCCTAATCTATGTATAGTAAGATCAACACTTTGAAGTTTTATATCATTCGTTCTAACTCTATCCCAAATTTCTTGTACCCAATCTTCTTCAATACTTACTTTTGGTTCAGCAAGTAAATGTTCTTTATTAGATATTGCTTTCTCATAATACTTTTCAATATCTTCATGTGTAAAGTATTCATCTGAAACAAAAACAGTTTTAGTAAAATCACCAAGGTCCCTTAGATCCATTGATATAGTGTTCTCTGGTAATTTTGCTTTTTCATATTCTGCCAGTTCTTCTGGTGTTAATTGAGTTAGACCATTATAGTCATTCAATATAATTTTAGAAGCGTCTTTTTGTTTCGGACCTTGTTTGGCCGTGTATTCTATTTTTGGCATATCTTATCTCCAAAGAGTCTGCCTAAGCAGACTCTTCTGTAGCAGGTGCTTCTTCAGCAGGTGCTTCACCATTAGTTGCTGGTGCTGCCTCTTCTTCTGATATTTCAGCGTCTGCATTAACATTTTCTTGTAAATGTTTTGCATAATGATTCAAAACAATTTTTGCTTCATTAAGTTGCATAGATAAATTATCTATTGTTTTTTGAGCAGCCTGTGCTCTTACGATAGCAACTTTAGAAGCGTCATCTAATTTTTGCTCATCATATTTTTTGTCGTTTATGGTTACAGTCATTTGTCTGTCCTTTCATTGTTAAATTTTAAAGTCTGAAAACTTATTTGTTTTTTCAAACTTACCACTTATAGTAGATGATGAATCTTGTCCACTATCCACTAAGTCTTGTTGAGCGACCTGTTCTACATCATAGAGTCGCATTTTAGAACGATCAACACCAATAATAAATTTACGATTTACTGTTGGATCATTGTATCTATTCTTTAGTTGTTTAACCATTATCTGGTTTTTTTCTTCTAGTTCTTCACTTGATATCAACGCAAACATAAAGTCTGCTGTTGCAGGAAGACCAAAAGATTCTGAGGTATCTTCTAACCCCACATCACTACTTACGAAACCACCTCTTGTAGTTTGTGTAGCAGAGAATATTGGAATATCATTTTCTACTGCAAGACCTCTAAGTTCTTCAGCAATAGATTTTATATATGTGTATGAATTGACATTTGCACCTGCCTTAAATCTTGCACTGGCACAAATATTTAGATAATCTACAAATATAATATCTGGTTTAAAAGACTTCTTCAACGCCAGTTCATTTATCAATGCTTTGAAATGACCTGTATGAGCAGAAGCAGTAGGATATTCTTTTATAATTAACTTACCTGTTGTTTTACTTTGTAATTTATTTATCTTAGTTTCATACATTTGATATGGTAATTCTTCTAAATCACTCATACCAACATTCAGTAAATTAGAGTCAATTCTTTCAGCAATTCTTTCTTCAGCCATCTCTAAAGTAATATACAATACATTTTTACCTTGTAATAAAATAGAAGAAGCAATATGAGTCATAAACATTGTCTTACCAACACCAGTACCTGCAAGACAAATATTTAAAGTCTTACTTGGTATACCACCTCTTGTTATTCTGTTAAAGTATTCTAAATCTAATTCTAATCTTTCTTCTTTTGTCTTATAGAAATCAAATCTTTCTTTTGACTCTTCTAAATAATCATGCCCTACTTTTTGATCAAACGATACTGCCAAAGCATTCGATAACATTTCTGGCAAATATTCTGGAGTATGTTGTTTATCTTTACCATCAATAATCTGAATACCACCTAGTATTGCATTGTGAATAGCACGATCTTTACAAAACTTTTCTGTTGTTTCAACTAACCAATTTAAATCTACTTTAGTAGGATCTAATGATGATATAATATCTGTAATCTTTTTATATTCATCTTCATTAACAGTTTTGTTAGAGTTAATTTCAATAGATAAAGATTCTTTTGTCGGAAGATTATTATACTTAGAAACAAACTTTTCAATTTCTTTAAATAAAATCTGCTCATGTCTATCAGAAAAATATTCTTCTTTTAGAAAAGGTAAAACTTTTCTTGTATATTCTTCATTGTGAATAAGATTTTTAAGTGCTGTTGTTTCTATTCTTTCCATTATTCTTCTATTGGTTCTAACTCTAATTGCATTTTTTCAGATTCAGTTTGTTTATTTTGTTTCACTTGCTCATCTAATAATACAACTAGAATATCACCTATATGATCTATAAATTCTTGACTATCAGTATCTGCCATGATATTATTTTCAATAACAGTATAATCAAACTGCATAGGTAAAGCACCTTCTGGCGTCTTTTTAGACTCATCAGCAAATCCTACATTACCATATTTGTAAACTATACTTGCATATGGTCCACTAATAAGTTTAAGTGCTGTAAAGTCCTCTCCAGGTTTCTCTACAAACACATAATCCTCTCGGTGTTTAGGATTCGTTGTCTGGTGTATCGGTGTTGGTTTCAGGTTTGAGTTCAACTACATCTCCATATTTAAATTCTTTAGCACACACTTCATCTAACTTTTCTAATATCTCTGGTGTGAAATATTTTGTTGGATCATTATTAATTGTTTTACCAAATGTTTTACTGCCATCTGGTAATTCAATTCGTGTAGAAACTTGTTTAAATATATTGTGTTTCAATGCTAAATCTAATAGACCATAATATCTATCTAATCCTTTATCATAAGTTAATCTAACATCTACTACTTTATTTTCTTTTGTCAATCTGGACTTGTAATTTTTACAATGAATAATATTACCAATGATTTCTGTTCCGTCTTTTTCTTTTCGTTTAGAAAGATAGACGATGGAACTAGCCGCATATTTTAGACCAGAACCACCACCCATTTCTTTTTGAGGGAACATACTACCCACAACATCGTAGGTGTGATTAGTAATAATTAGAGGAACTTTTGCTTTTCCTAATTTAAGTGTTAATACTCTAAAGGCAGCTTTTACAATTTGTGCCCTTGTCATATCTTTTGTTTCTTTACCTGCTTGTGTATCTTCCATTTCTTTAGTAGTTGATAACATACCTAAAGAATCTAATACAAGTAGTAAAGGTTTTCTTTCAGACGGATCTTGATCTATGTATTTGTCTAATACTGTAATCGCTTGATGTCTAAATTCTTGGACAGTAGTGACTGGCATAATTACCATTCGACTACTATCAATATCTCTATCTTCAATAATATCTTTTGTCAGAGCAGATTCACTCTCGAAAAATATAATACCGCCATCTGGATTTTTGTCTAGAAAGTTTTTACACATACCTAGTACAAAGAAAGTTTTACCTGTCGCACTTTCACCTGCAATTGCAGTTATCTTATTTGATGGAAGACCTCGATGAATACTACCTCCGAGTAAGGCATTAAAGATATATGAACCTGTATCTATAAACGAATCNACATCACCTGACGCACCATCCGATACTAGACCTGCATATTCATTACCTGTTTCTTTAATTATATCTTTCAGAAAATCACTCATATATTTCACCTCAATTCAATTTATTATTATACAATATTTATACACCATTGTCAAGCAAAGAATTCATCTAAATTTGCTTTTCTTGAATATCTAAACAAGTCTAAATCTTTGTCACCAAAACACCAGACATTTTCAATAAACATTTTATTCATATTCTCATCTAACTTCTCTTTACTAAANTTACCATCTTCATCTTTGAATACTGCCTTACCTTGTGGGCGTTGCATAATTCTCATACCGATTTGACCTAAGAATTTATCTTTAAGATGATTTACCAATTCATCNCCAGAANGATATCTTGTACCTTTGATTTTAGGATCCATAATATTACAGAACATAAATCTGGATACTTTCATACTTTTTTCTGCAACTGGTAAATAGAAATCATCACGCCATTTCTCATACTCGTTGAACTTAAACCAAGATTGATTTTCTTCTAACTCACCACCTTTGTTATATTCTTCGGTAGAGAAATAAGGTGGACTTGTAAATGCAACATCTATTGATGGTAGTTTATCATAAGGTATATCCTCTGCACCACAATTCCATATCTGAACTTTCTTAGGTTTAGGTAATAGTTTATTNTAAGTAGAAATCTGTTCTTGATATCTTTGATANGTATTTGGATTAGGATCACAACCATAGTATTCTTCAGCATCGCTGGCAAAGAAACCTGCAAGTCTATCACCCCANCCACAACTTGTATCNAGNACTCTTTTAGCGTCTGTAATATCATAGACTGCTTTTGCGACTACTGGTTTAAATTGTGTTGCAATATAAGTACCTAATCTAAATGCTGATATATAACTCTTTTCATTCAACTGACCACCAATCAATTCTTCTTTACCCTCGATCATAACTTTTTGAACACCATTAATACCACGCCAGATAGGACCAAAACACTTCCAGATATCTTTTGCTGTGCCATTCTCCCATACTTCTTTCGGTGCTCTAAATCCATAACTACCACATTCTAATCTCAAGTCTTGATGAAAATAATTTGATACATCATTAAATGTACTAGCACCATTTATCAAACCAAGACCATATTGTGAATATGGATATTCATAGTCATCATATTTTTCATAGACTTCTTTTTCGATTTGCTCTTGTGGAATACAGATTGTATTAGTATTAAACTTCTTTAATTTACCGAAACTATCTCGCATATCATCATAAGAAATTTCTTTCAAAGGAAACACAGGTCTTTCAGTAGCAATATATTCTGCAAGGGTTTCTCTAAAGATTTCTTTACCATATTCAGCGTTCAGTAATTCAAACGACTTGTTATCTAAGATAGGTAATTTACCCTCGTTAGCGGCGTCTAGAAGGCGTTTATATAGTGTTTTATCGACCATTTGTTAGTCTCCCACAGTTTATACAGAATACTCCTACTTTAATTTGTCGGCATCCACAATGTTTACAAATTACTAATCTCACCCAAAGAACTCCTCTAAACTTGCTTTCTTCTCAAAGTTCCAACCGATTGCATTTAGAATAAACTTTAATGGTTCAAGAAACGATTTATTGAACTGCTCATCATAATCAATATATTTGTGAAGATCAAATTCTTTCGGTAAGACAGTTGGAAAAGAAATAACATTTTCTCGAATTGAGTTTGGTTCTTTCAATGCAACAAATTTAATCTTATCGCCTTCATTAACTGCTTCATATTTAACCAGTTTATGTTTTTTCAACAAATGATTATATAATAAAGAACCTCGAACATGAATAGGACAAGACTTTTGATATATGTCTTTTGATGAAGAATACTTTTTAAGATTATTGCAAGAACGAGGATAAGCAATTTCTTCTGGTCGTAACTTTTTAAAATGAACTCTAAAGTCATCAATGAATTGAATCAATGCTGATTCATCTTTAGTCATAATCACTTTCAATGCCTCTTTAATCTTAATACGACAAGGGGCAGGAGTTGAACTCTTGACTGCTTCGATACCCATAATCTTTAACTTAGGATCTTTTAAATCAACACCTTCTTCATTAAACACATTTAGAATATATCTTTTCTTAGCAGTCCATATACCTTTATTGGCAATCACTTCTCGTTTCATAATCATTTTCTGTTCATATGCATTAACATATTTAGCAAGTCTGGCAAAACTAGAATCAATAAATGGTTGTAGTTTTTCTTCACAGAATTTATCCATAACTTTCACAATCTTTCTAGTGTTAGATTGATCTTTAAATATTTTATTTACAACTTCACCTAATCGAATATAGATTGAATCAGTATCAGAGGCAACAACATAAGATACATTTTCTGATTTTAATAACTTGTTAAGAAACTTATTGACATCATTTTCAATCCATCGAATTGTCAACTGACCTGCCATTGTAATACCTTCAGCATGGCGAACATCAAAGTATCTAAAATATTGATTGCCGATAGCACCGTAAGCACTATTCAACGCAATCTTTCTTGCCAACTGAATATTATGATTCGTTGCAATCTCGTTGAGTAATCTTTTATCACCTGTTTCTTGATATAAAGATTTTGCTTTTAACATTTTATCTTTATAGATAACTCGTTCTTTATATAACTTATTCATCAACTCTGGAAGAAAACCTTGTTTATCTATTCGAAACTGAGCACCGTTAGGTGTAATTGTACGACCATCTAAATTAGATAAATCAGTTTTTTCATTTAACATATCTACCACATTTACTTTGCCTGGATCAAACCCGACCATAGTCTCCGGCGATATATTATACTGCATAATTAAATGTGGATACAAACTGTTTAAATCAAAACTACAAATCCAATCGTGAAAACCTACAACAGGATCTTTTACATATGCACCTTCATAACCATCAGACTTTTTAGATTCAACAACTGCAGGCACAACTACATTTTTTTCTTTTAGATGATTAAAGATAATACTATCCCACATACGAACTTGACCAAAGACATCTTGATAATTAACCTTTGCTTCATAAGCCATAGTTAAATGTAATTCAATTAACTTCATTTTATCTTCTAACTTGTCAACTAATTCTACATCTTGAATATTGTATTCAATAAATCTTTGATAGTCATTAGAATAAAACTCTTTGAAAGTATCATATGGATTTTCATTCTTAGTTTCACCCACTTCTACTTCACCTATATAATCTAATTTATAACTCTCACGCCTAACGAAAGTGTGTTTACGATATAGGTCTAGATAATCTAGAGTTGCGATGCCAAGTAGATCAAAATACTTTTCTTGTCTTGCATAACCTAAACTTATAGCAGTACCTTCATTCACAATACCCCAAGGACTAAATTGTGAAATATATTCTTCACCCATTAAATGTTTAAAACGATTCATTAGATATGGTATATCAAAGAACTTAACATTCCAACCTGTAATCACATCTGGTTTATAGAAGTTCCAGTATTCAGTAAACTTAGCAATCATATCTCTTTCAGTTGCAAGTTTTATATAATCAACATCTTCACGATCATTGACAAANTTGCCCATGCCAAATACTAGAATTCGTTTTGTTATATTATCTTTTACNGTAATTGAAATTAAAGGTTCTTCTGCTAAGTTTGGATCAGGGAAACCATTCTCACTTTCACACTCAATATCAATTGTAAGAATTCTAATCTTGTTTATATCCCAGTCAACTTTGCCAGGAAACTTATCAGCGATATATGGATATTGATATCTCGTATTACCGAAATATTCGAAGTTGGTTACATTATCATATTCTTGTATCCACTTTTTTGCTTCAACAATACTACCGAATTTAACTTGATCTACATTTCGACCATCAAGTGTTTTATACTTTGATTCTTTTTGAACTGGAATGAAAAGGGAGGGTTCGTAATTAAGTCTATACTTTTTATGACTACCGTCAGCGTTGACACCTCGAACTAAAAGTTTGCCGTGATATGGTAGAACGCTGGTGTAAAATTTCATACTATATTATAACATAATAAAATTGGTTTGTAAAGCGTTTACTTGAATGAATTGATATTAACTCCTCTTGTATCATCTCCATCGCTTCTTTCAATCCAAGAAGAAAGAACGAACTTTCTATTTGGATTTACATTGACTTTAAATCTAGTCAATAAATCTCTATTAACAAGAAATGTGCTTCTTGATTCTTTTGTTGTCAACCCAATTGGCACATCTGTATAAAACTTATTATTAAAAGTTAAATCTATAAAAACAATTGGTCTGTTATCTACATTGTCCATTCTAGTTGCTTGAGATTCACCTTGTAATTTACTTGTAAATTTTTTGCCATCTTTTTCCCATTTTACAGTTTTANCTGATATATCTATTTTATCAACATGAAACATTGAAGCACTTGTTCCGTTTCCTGTGTCAAGTTTTGCTCTAACAGGTCCATATCCATCAATATTAATTCTTTCGTGAAATCCTGCCTCTCTAGTAAATGAGTATTTTCTNTGAACATCTTGNGTNAAATAATCAAATAATTCTTTAACCACATTTTCTGTTGTGGTTTTTCCAACATATGTATCTTCTCGTTTAGCAGTATTATATAAAGCAAACTCTGAACCAATACCAGGAGAACCATTACACTCTAAAACATATAATTGATTATTCACTATTGCATGGTCAACACCAACCATATAAGTACCAACAGAACGAGCAGCCTGTAAAACTACTGTACGCTCATCGCCTGATAATTTATAAGGTTCAGTAGTTGCTTCTCTATGTCTGTTGGAACGAAAATCTTTCTTAGCACTAATTCTTTTTGTGGATGCTAATATTCTGCCGTCAACAACAATTGTACGAACATCAAAATCAAATTTTAAAAATTCTTGAAGTAGTAAAGCAGCGCCAAACTTCCATAGTGATTGTGCAACTGAAATCATACTCTTTTCAGATTCAACTACTGATACACCAATACCTTGAGTACCAGTAAGTGTTTTCATAATCACAGGATACTTACCACCTAATTTTTCGTGAGCATGAATTAATCCTTTTTCGTTTGAAATTAAAGCAGTTCTAGGTGTTGGTATATTATCCCTTTCAAAAGAAATATATGCTGACATTTTATTATCGCAAGTCAACATACCATTTCTAGTGTTAATCATAAACGCACCAGCATTTTCAAATGTAGATAATAATGCGAGTCCAGTTTCATCTTCAAGAACCCCAGCACGAACAAAACAAATTGTTTTTGAAAGTTCANACTCTGCTTCATTATCTTCGCCATCAATATTTGATACAAGTAAAGTACCTTTTTCTAAATCGTTTTTTGATACCCAAGCTTCAGAGGTATTAATAATATAACAAGGAATGTTTCTTTTTTTACATTCTTTTAATATCATATTACTAACAATAGCTTTACTATCAGCGTTGAGTTTTGTTAAGATCGCAACTTGTATATCGCTTNTTTGTACCTTTTCAGATATAAATTCTCTAAACTTCGGTGCTTTCATTTTCTGATTTTTTACCTATGTTATATTTTGCTTGTAAGTCCCATTCATTCTTTTCTTTGAATGCTAAAACTTTAATTTGTGATAACGGTGCTTTCTTTTCTGCAATATCTTTATTCATTACAGCAATCAATCCCCAATCAGCAAGTAATTGAGCAATTGTGTTTCTTCTTTCGATATCATTATCTGTTAAATTTGCTTCTTTACCATCTAGAGCAAACAATTCTTTGAAATGCACTATGAAATATCTACCTTGTTTATGTAGTATATGACANGATTGAAATAATTTTTTATCTTTTCTAGAGGCAACACCAATTCTAGTTAGTGTTTCACGAACCTTTAAGAAGTCATCTGGTTCTTTTANTTGTACTTCAAGCATCTTCTCTGGATGCCAATTATCTAATTCATTCATTTTGTCCCACCTTTGAATAATTTTTCTTTAATAATTCTTAATTGATCTTTGGTGAGTATATCAAGAGCGGTTTTTGCCTTTTCATTATTATATCCATAATACTCTTTTACATACTCTATGTCTTTCAATTTAGACGCTCTTAGAAAAGGACTATACCTTTTCTTTGATCTAATACTATTTAGTAGAAATTGAAATTGCATATCTTTATCTAAGAAGTGATTACGATTTACTTCATTAGCAAGCATTACAGTATCAGAAAATCCTGATAATATTTTATTAACTATAAATGTAGGATACTTTTTAACCCACTCTTTATCTTCAGAATTCATCAGATTCTTTTTTGTAAAGTTTATGGCATTTAAATATTCTTTTAATTCGTACATATTATTCCTGGTGCCCCCACACAGACTCGAACTGCGGACCTATTGATTACAAATCAATTGCTCTACCAACTGAGCTATAGGGGCANACATTATTTAAATTTAACTTGCGACATCAACTCGGTCAAACAAGCAACNAGATTAATTTCTTGATCAGCAACAAAGGCAGACTTATATTGATAATCAGCNATAATCANAACAGCATGAGGTATNGTTTCTGGTTGTAAANTCTCATACATACNATCNTANATTTTACGAAAGANTTTNACAGGATCATTATCAATATTATTNACAACCCANTTTCTCATNTNACNAAACTCTTTNGTCTTTNAAGTGANNNANTANTGTNTTTAAATTTTCNTCTGANACATTAACAAGNANNCCNGCNTCAATANNNCCNNNNANNGAATATCTTTGTAATTCATTTATNAGTTTTCTAAAGTCNGGAAANTGTTTCTTNATTAATTCAGCAAGNACNTTTTNNTCANANTCAACATTCTGNTCNNTNANAATATNNGTTGCTCGCTCAAACANTTTACTTGCCAACTTAGGTTTNTCTTTGTTNNCAATNTTAAATTCTATGTTTGANAATCTACTATGTANNGGANCNATNANTCTATTCTTNAAATTACAAGTNANAATAAATCTACAATTNNCNTGANACTCCTCGATNAAACCTCTTAGAGCAGGTTGTGTAGATTGTGGATTTANATAATCTGCCTCATCAAGTATTACTACTTTTTTACCACCAGATANTGATNNNGTNGAAGCAAAGTTTTTGATTTTATTTCTTAGTACATCAATGCCACCCTCTTCGGAACCATTGATCATTATCCAATCACAATTCAANTGCTCACAAAGTGCCTTTGCAACTGTGGTCTTACCAATACCTGGTGTNCCAGAAAATAATAAGTTAGATAATTCACCTTTGTCTATGAAAGACTGAAATAAAGTTTTTAGTGATTGTGGTAATATACAATCATCAATTGTTTTAGGTCGATACTCCTCGACCCATAGAAAGTCTGCACTCATTTTTCACCTTATTAATCATATAATTTATTTAAAGATTCTAGTTTATCTTGGGCATGTGCCAAGGTATCTAGTTTCTTCTCAGCGGTAATAACATAATCTATATGTTCAGCAACGCCAATGGGACCAGTTAAGAAAGTTTGTAAGTCTGCTTTAGCAACCTCGATATCACCTTCTAATTTTTTTCGTAATGCTGTTTCAATCATTTTGAGATCCTACTATCAGGTTCTAAAGCAATCCAATANTGAATTGGCAACTTCTTATTTTGAAAATGAGATATTGATTTTGAAGATACTGATACATCATAATCACCAGGGAACATTTTTAAATTTTCTACTTTAAAATAGAAAGTATAATCTGCTGTAGCACCTTCGCCTACAACGATATCAAAGTTGTTTGATGTATCATTCTTTTTATCACATACTTTTAATACGATATCACCACCATTTGTTCCTATCAATGCCATATCTGGAGTTTTAAGAACAGCAGCCATCTTCAATAATTGATTTAGATTAGATTCAGATAAAGTAAAAGTTACATCTGCCTCAGGCATATTAACTTCTTTAGTTGGCGATACGATAACNGATGGATCAGAATAAAAGTATTTTGTTTTTGACTTACTGCCTTCAGCAGCGATTGTCATATACTTATCACTTAAACTTAATTCAGGTTTGTTTGTACTTGTAACTACAGCAAGAAATTCATTAAGGTCATAGATACCGAACTCACTTGTAAATTCTTCAGTAATCTCTGCCTTCGCAAAAATATTTCTCATAGTAGAAATAGTAGATAGTGTTTTTCCAGGTTTNATTAATATATTAGTATTAATTTCTGAAAAGTTTTTTAATGTATCAATTGTGTTTTGATTTAGTTTCATTATATAGATTCTCCGTTCAATGTTTATAATATGATTATACTCTTATTTACATCAAGAGTCAAGCAAGGGGCAGAAAATAATCTGATACCCGCTAAGTTTATCTCCGAAAATTAAAATCAACCCCTTGCAGTAAGGTCCTTACTTATGCATTATTTAATTTTAATTGTACGAGGTTTCTTTTCCTCTGGTACAATTTTTTCCACATCTATTAAAAGCATTCCATCTTTCAATTCAGCAGCATTTACAACCACATCATCTGCAAGTGTAAAAGATTTAGTGAATTTTCTTTTTGAAATACCTCTATGTATGACCTCATCATTTTTAGATTCAGACTCATTNTCAACCGATTGTATTTTCAGTTGACCATTAGCAGTTTCAACAGAAATNTCTTTCTTGCCAAAACCTGCAAGTGCCATTTCAATCTGCCAATTGAAGTCATCTATCTTTTTAATGTTATAAGGGGGAAATGTTTGTACCTTTTGGTGTGCTAAATGCATATCAAAGTGGTCAAACAAGTTGTCGAAGCCTACTGAAAATGGGCGTAGGTCATTCCAGATTTGTAATGTTCTATTCATTTTGTTTCTCCTTTTTAAGCGAGTTATAATTTGAGTCCCATAATTGGCAACTCATAGTTATTTATATAAGTACGATTTAAAAAATGTCAAGTACTTAGAAAAAATATATTGGCGGAGGTAGGTCTCACCCTCTCTTATTCCTAACTTGTCTTACCAAGTATGTCAGTATAGACTGCTACGAAGACCAATGGGCCAATATAAAAACGGCGATTGTTTCTGTCTGTAATAAATCACGACAAGGCACAATCGCCAAAACCTCAAATGGTGTCTTTGCGGAAGACACTCTACCTCTTAATACCAGGACTTACGAACTGCCTAGTATTACTATTTATACAGCAAATAGACTTAATTGTTAGAATAAGCGTATTTTTGTTTGCCATATAAAGCACGGATGCCAGCAGCAACGATTTCGTTTGTAGTACCTTTAAATACTTTTTTCACGCCTGCAGCCAAAATTGCTTTAGTGGGTGTACCCATTCTGTATGAAGTACCAGAAGCATTTTGATTTATGTAAACCATATGTCCTTCTGTTCTAAGTTGATCAACCATTGCTCTTGGCGATGTAAGATCGAACCTATTTCTTAATGTAGTCCATGTAACAGGATTACCTTTTGATAAAAGGTTTAGTACCTTTTGTTTTTTTGACAGTTTATTAGCCATTATATATTATCTCCTTCAAGATATTGTCGCCTAAATTAACGAATATCAAATACTGGCGACCGTTCGCATTTGATATATTATAAGAGTTAATCCGAAGATATTTCTCTTAAATATTTTAACCTCTTTGCCTTAGCAGATCGTCTTAAAGACTCTTTATGTTTTCTTTGTCTTTTAAGAGTAGGTTTTTCATAAAATTGTCTTTGCCTTAATTCTTGCATAAGACCATCTTTTTGTAATTTCTTTTTAAGTATTCTTAATGCCTTCTCAACATTATTACCTCTAACTTGTACACTAATTGCCATTAATCGTTTTGTCCTACACCTTGATATTTTTTAATGTAATCAATCAACCAAGGATTATCTACAAAGACTGAACTCAATCCATTTGCTGTAGTGTTTACAATTTTTTCTTCTTTGTCTCCAACATCTTCACATAATCCATATTGATAAAATATAGCATGTAATATTTCGTGAAGTAAGGTATTCGTTCCGTGTACTGTTTCTAGTGCCGAAGTTTTTAATCCAATTTTCGCACTTGTAGCAAAAAACTCACCTTGAGCGTCTTCGGTAGTAGCAAAAGTATCTGGCCAAAAATCAAATTGATAATTGACATAACCGATTTTGATATGATCTGGTATCGGATAATTACTTTTTTTATTTTTTTTCATATGTTTATTATACTCTATTTAATTGTTAATGTCAAGCCCTCAACAGATAGTTATATGAACCGAGATAATCTTCAACTCGGTAACCCATAGTAGACAACCAATCAACACCAGTCGGCACTCCTTCTTTTCGGTAAAAGTAGTGATGATCCTCAATAAAGATTATCGGTTTACACCGATTTATAGTTTCACGACCACCTTGTATTAAACTGATTTCGTGCTTCTCTACATCTATTTTCATAAAATCTACTCTCGGTAGATTTAAACTGTCTAATGTTTTGGTGTTAATCTTTATTATCTCATTAGCACCCTTAACTAGTTTTGATTTATATTCTAATGTACTTCTGCCAGTATTTCTACCAGTGCCTACTTTCATATTTAAAGTAGTTTCTTTATTCGATAAAGCAAATTCATTTAAGGTAATATTATTTTCGGTACAATTCTTTTTATGACACTCTATATGTTTCGGTACAGGTTCAAAAGCAATAACTTCGTTAAAGTGATACGATAATCTTTTAGTCCATATGCCTACATGACCACCACAATCTAATGCCACACCTCTATTTGTAACATATTTCATCGCTTCTTTGAATTGTTTTTGTTCATAGTTGGCACCCCAACGAGCATAATTGTCATTGTCTGGTACCCAAATCTTTTTATCTTTAGTTAGGTGCATTACTTTTTTTCTTCCATAGGCATTGATATTATTTTAAAACTTTCAAGATTCAATCCTTTATGTTGCAACATAAACTTTTTGGTATTCTTAAAATCTTTTTCATACTTACTTTCATATTTCTTTTTTGTAGGTATGTCAGGATGATATAAGTATAGAGCAATATGTTTAAGATTTTTCTTTCCATCATAAAATTGAGTAATAAGTTTTATTATGTCATCACCTAAAGCACTTTTACCAGTTGAATATAATTTAGCAAATGTGTGTGGATCTTCATTTAGTTTTTTAATTTTATCATCAATCCCATCACGAGCATCTGTGCCTTTTTTATAATCAATAAAGTGTTCAGGTTTACTTTTTTCATGTTCTATTCTGTCAAGTTCTTTATTAACAATTCTAGTTACTGTTGCTCTTTGTTTAGAGGTCAAATTAAAACTATCTTTCATAACTTTAATTTGAGAAGAGTCTTTTGATATGTTAAGAGTGGTAATTTTTCTAACTATTCTAAATGCTATATCATCTAAAGAAGATTCAAGCGTTTTTATAGCACTTCTACCATTATGTGCTAGTGCTAAATCTTCAACAAAGTCATCTGACCAATGTGAGTGAATTGAAGCAGGTATAAACAATACTCTTAATTTTGTTCCGTATTCCGCTCTTAAAGTTGCTTTAAAGGTATGTCTACCACCTATTAATTGATTTTTGACTCTTGAACCAATTTTTCTATTCTCTAAAATTACAACTGTTAATTTTTGATCTAAGTTTTCAATTTGTCCATTAGCGTCATCAATAATAGTAGAAATTAAACTAATATGTTCACCTGATTCTACAATTTTTCTTGGTTGTAAAAATTCTAAGTCATATAAAGGATCACTTGGATCTAATTTATTGCCTATCTTTTTAAGTTTTACTATCTTTGCTTTGATGCCATTATAACTTTGTGTTTCTCTCATCTCCGTGGCAATTCTATTTGCTTCACCAAAGTCTGAAACTTTATTAGTTTTAGCACCTGTAAAGTTACTTTGATTGTATGAGTTTGGATCGTTAGCAGCATCAGCGTTATCTATGTATCCTTTTTCTATAATTCTACATGATGATAAGTCATCAAATGCTAAGATATGTCTTTCTATTTCACCATCTGCTATTGCCTCTTTTAATTCAGAATTTTTAGATGATGTTATATATGGTTTTTCTGGATCTTCAGGATTACCTTGACCAGAACCATAGTAGTATTTGTTATTTTTTGTATTAGTTAGTATATAAACATAACCAGATTGACCTGAATATGTTATATTGTTTTCATAAGTAGTTTTCATTTCTTATCCTAATTTAACTCCTAATGTTATTAATATACCAA
>NHKK02000011.1 GCA_002169475.2 Candidatus Pelagibacter sp. TMED239 | reverse complement strand
TCTACCCATAACTCTTAAGTTCTTTACAGCCATTCTAATTGCTATCCCGGACTTATTTATAATCATAAGACCATTGGTGTCATCAACATTTTTAATAGCCACTAAATCGCCTGTTTTTTCTGTGATGGAAATCGTTTTTACACCTTTTCCACCTCTATTAGTTATTCTGTAGTCATCAAGTCTCGATCTTTTACCATAACCATTTNNNGAAACAACNANTATATNNCTNTCCATNTCATTNACNGANANCATNCCNATNACNTCATCANTATCNTNTTNNAATCTAANNCCTCTAACACCAGANGCATTNCTNCCCATTGGTCNTGTTTTANNTTCNTCNAACCTNATNNNTTTNCCNGATTTNANNGNAANCANNANNTGNNNATTNCCATNNGTTAATTTNGCTTCNAGNANNTCATCGTNNTCTTTNATNGTNATTGCATTTATTCCNTTNGATCTNGGTCTAGANTATTGNTCNANNGANGTTTTTTTNACNTGNCCTTTTTTAGTNNNCATNATNACATANTGNNNATTTATNTAATCNTCATNTTTNAAATCNTNNGTACANATAAANGCTTTAACNTTATCATCNNGTTCAATATTAATTAANTTTTGAATNGCNCNNCCCTTAGAANTNTTACTNCCTTCNGGAATTTCATAAACTCTCATCCAAAAGCATTTNCCTTTTTGGGTAAAAAATAACATGTATTGATGATTGGTTCCAATAAAAATATCTTCAAGAAAATCTTCATTTCTAGTCGTTGATGCCTTTTGGCCAACCCCACCTCTATTTTGAATTTTATATTCGTCTAATGAAGTTCTTTTAATATATCCTGCATGTGAAATTGTAATGACAACTTTCTCATCAGGTATCATATCCTCAATTGAAAGATCGCCTCCAGCATATTCTATTACAGATCTTCTTTCATCTCCATACTTGTCCTTGATTTCATTTAATTCATCTGAAATAATATTCATTCTTCTGTTCTCATTTTCAAGAATATCCTTTAAATCTTCAATGAGCTTTTTAATTTCTTCATATTCAGATCTAAGTTTATCTTGTTCTAATCCGGTTAATTGTCTTAACCTCATCTCCACAATTGCCTTTGCTTGNACTTCAGAAAGCTTAAACTTCTTAATTAAGTTATTTCTAGCATCCTCAGCATTTTTTGAAGCCTTTATTAAAGCTATTACATCATCAATATTGTCTGAAGCAATTATTAAACCTTCAAGTATATGACATCTGTCTTCCGCTTTTTTTAATTCAAACTTGGTCCTTCTAACTACTACATCATGTCTGTGATCAACAAAATGCTTGATCATTTCCTTTAGATTTAGCATCTGAGGGCGACCTTTTACAAGAGCAATAGTATTTACACTAAAAGAAGACTGAAGTGGACTGTATTTATATAATTTATTTAGAACGATATTAGGGATTGCATCTCTTTTTAAAACAAAAACAATCCTCATTCCATTACGGTCAGATTCATCCCTTATTGTAGAAATTCCGTCTAATTTTTTATCATTAACTAAGTCCGCAATTTTTTTAATCATATCAGCTTTATTNACCTGATATGGAATTTCAGTAACTATAATAGATTCTCTTCCGTTAACTTCTTCAATCTCTGCTTTTCCTCGGATTACTACCTTACCTCTTCCGGTATGAAATGCATCTTTAACACCATCATAACCGTGAATAATTCCACCAGTAGGAAAATCAGGGGCTTTAACATATTGCATTAAACCATCAATATCAATTGAATTGTCTTTAATATATTCTAAAGTACCGTTTATTACTTCTGTAAGATTGTGTGGTGGTATATTGGTCGCCATACCCACTGCAATTCCAGAAGCACCATTTACAAGTAGCGCTGGAATCTTTGTAGGCAAAACAGTTGGTTCCTTTAAAGTATCATCAAAATTTAATTTATAATCAACTGTATCTTTTTCTATGTCAGAAAGCATTTCTTCTGAAATCTTCTGCATTCTAGCTTCTGTATACCTCATGGCTGCGGGACTGTCACCGTCAACGGAACCAAAATTTCCTTGACCGTCTACTAGCATGTATCTTAAACTCCATTCCTGAGCCATCCTAACCATGGTGTCGTAGATTGCTGAATCCCCGTGTGGATGATATTTACCCATTACTTCACCAACAATTCTTGCAGATTTTTTATGAGCGGTTGAAGCTCTAACTCCTAAATCGTGCATTCCATATAAAACTCTTCTGTGAACAGGTTTTAACCCATCTCTAACATCAGGGAGTGCTCTTGAAACTATAACAGACATTGAGTAATCAATGTATGCGGATTTCATTTCATCTTCAATATTAATAGGTATTAATTTTTCGCCGTCATTCATAATAAAAAATTAGTTTAATTATATCATATAAATAGTAGTAAACAAATATAATAATTTAGCCAAATTATTGTTCGCTTAATTGATTGTTAAAATTGATAATTTATTAACAATTTACCATCCATAAATTTTAAATAGTAATAGTGTTGTTTTAAAAAATCTTTATGATTATTTTTATACAAATTGTTTTTGTTATGGATGATAATTTTTCACCTAGAGTAAAAGACGTTATTACCTTTAGTAAAGAAGAGGCTTTAAGACTTGGTCATGATTTCATAGGGACTGAGCATTTAGTACTTGGTATTATAAGAAATGGTGAAGGAAAGGCAATCGATATATTAAATTTTTTAGGTATTGATTTAAATGAATTAAGAAGAAAAGTTGAATCTCTAAATCCAATAAATTTTGATAACGATGTTAAAGAATCGTCTAAAAAAAATCTTCATCTTACAAGACAAGCTGAGCGTGCTTTAAAAACTACATTTTTAGAAGCTAAGCTATTTCAAAGTTCGTTAATCAATACTGCTCACCTACTGTTATGCATCTTAAGAAACGAGAATGATCCTACGGCGAAAATTTTCAATAACATGGAAGTTAATTATAATGTTGTTAAAGATGAGTATAAGTCTATCATAGGAAAAGATGACTTTTCTGAAGAAAGCGAAGCTGATCACTCTGAAACCAGTGAAATTGAGGATTTAAAGTCTTCAAAATCAAGTACGAAATCAAAATCTTCAAAAAAATCAAAAACTCCGGTTTTAGACAATTTTGGAAAGGATCTTACTTTAATGGCTGAAAATAACGAATTAGACCCAATAATTGGAAGGGAAGTTGAAATCCAAAGAGTTTCACAAATTCTAAGTAGAAGAAAGAAGAATAATCCCTTATTAATTGGTGAACCAGGTGTAGGTAAATCCGCTATTGCAGAGGGATTAGCAATTAGAATTATTAAGAAAAAAGTTTCTAGAGTTTTATTTAATAAAAGAATAATCTCCTTAGATCTTGCCAGTTTAGTTGCAGGAACTAAATACAGAGGTCAATTTGAAGAAAGAATGAAGGCTGTAATGAATGAGCTTGAAAAAAATTCTGATGTTATTCTTTTTATAGATGAAATTCATACAATTGTTGGTGCTGGTGGTGCAACAGGAAGTCTTGACGCTTCAAATATGTTTAAGCCTGCTCTTGCAAGAGGTACGATTCAATGTATAGGCGCCACGACACTTGATGAATATAGAAACTCTATTGAAAAAGATGGCGCACTTGAAAGAAGATTTCAAAAAATCATAGTAGAACAAACCAATGAAGAAGAAACTCTAGAGATTCTTAAAAATATTAAAGACAAGTATGAAGACCATCATAATGTAATTTATACAGACGAGGCTTTGCTTGCTTGTGTTAAACTCACATCTAGATACATGACAGACAGACACCTTCCCGATAAAGCTATTGATGCTCTTGATGAAGCTGGGTCAAGAGTTCATTTAACGAATCTTGATGTTCCTTTACATATCACTGATCTTGAATCGGAATTAGACAATGTTAAAAATGATAAAAATCAAGCTGTAAAAAATCAAAAGTATGAACAAGCAGCAAGTTTTAGAGATAAGGAGAAAATTATTGAAAAAAAATTAAATAGTGCGCAAATTCTTTGGGAAGAAGAGTGTAAAAAAAATAAAGAGATTGTAAACGAAGAAAGCATTGCTGATGTGGTTTCTATGATGACAGGTATTCCTTTGAACAAATTAAAACAATCTGAGAGTAATAAATTATCTAAACTTACATCAATAGTAAAGAAAAGTATTATTGGACAGGATAAAGCTATTGAAAAGGTNGTAAAATCAATCCAAAGAAACAGAGCGGGTTTAAAGGACCCAAAGAAACCAATTGGCTCATTTATATTTTTGGGACAAACAGGTGTAGGAAAAACTCAGTTAGCAAAGATCCTTGCAAAAGAATTATTTGACTCTGAAGACGCATTAATTCGTGTGGATATGAGTGAATATATGGAGAAATTTGCAATTTCTAGATTAATCGGTGCTCCTCCAGGGTACGTTGGTTATGAAGATGGTGGTCAGCTTACAGAAAAGATTAGAAGAAAACCTTACGCAGTAGTTTTGTTAGATGAAATAGAAAAGGCACATCCAGACGTATTCAATATGCTTTTACAGGTTTTGGATGATGGGTTTTTGACAGATAGTCTTGGAAGAAAAATTGATTTCACTAATTGTGTGATTATAATGACATCAAATATTGGAGTTAAAAAGATTCAAGATTTTGGATCTGGTGTTGGATTTGGAACAACAGCAAAAAAATCTCAAGAAGATTCGTTTACCCAAAAGACTATTATGAATTCACTNCAAAAAAAGTTTGCTCCAGAATTTTTAAATAGAATCGATGAAGTCATAATTTTTAATTCATTATCAAAAGAGAATATTCATCAAATAATTGATATTGAGTTATCAAAATTATATCTAAGAATTGAGGAGTTAGGTTATAAAATCAAATTATCCAAAAAAGCTAAGGATTTCTTAGCTGACAAGGGATATGACAAAAAGTATGGAGCAAGACCATTGAAAAGAACTATTCAAAAGCACGTTGAAGATTTAATTGCCTCAGAAATACTTAATTCTATGATTAATGAAGGCGACACAATAAATATTGATTATACTTCAGGAAAAGATGAATTGAATATTAAAATTCAAAATAAAAAGGAATCCAAGACATCAAAAAAATAAATCAATTTTTATTTTTTTCTTTAAATAGCTGGAAACTTTTTTTATATCATTATAAAGCACTCTATCATCATTGATTTTCGAGCTTACCAATCTAATATTTGAAATAAATTCATTTATTATTTTAGATGATTTATAATTGTTAAACTCTTTAGCCTGAACAGAAACAATTGTTTCAATTGCTAATATTTGGTATAAGTTATCAATTATATCCCTTAGTTGATTTGCTCCATTGGCTCCCATACTAACATGNTCCTCTTGTCCATTTGAAGAAGTTATTGAATCAACACTTGAAGGTGTTGAAAGTTGCTTGTTGGAGCTCACCAAGCTTGCTGAAGTATACTGAAGAATCATTAAACCAGAGTTTAGACCCGGCTTAGTAGATAGAAAGGGTGGTAAATTTCTTTTTCCAGATAATAAATTAAAAACTCTTCTTTCGGAAATATTTCCAAGCTCAGACATAGAAATTTTAAGAAAATCTATTGCGTAGGCTAAAGGCTGTCCGTGAAAATTACCTCCAGAAATTATCTTACTATCTTCTAAAAATATTAACGGATTATCGGTTACCGAATTTATCTCTGTTGAAATTATATTAATACAATATTTTAAAGTGTCTTGAGTTGCCCCATGAACCTGTGGAATACATCTAAATGAATAAGGATCTTGAACATTTTCTTTTTTNAAATCATTTATCTCCCCTCCTTTTAAATTCTTAAGAATATTTTTAGAAACATTAATTTGACCTTCATAAGGTCTAATTTTTGAAATCAAAGGGTTAAATGGTGATAAACTACACTTAAATGCATCTAATGAAACACTTGCGATCAAATCAGAATAATTACAAATATTAATAGAATTAATCGTAGAATCAATTAGGGAAGCTAACATATATTGTGTTCCATTAATAAGAGCTAATCCTTCTTTTGCACCTAGAGTTAAAGAATCAAGTTTAAATTTTTTTAGAATAATTTCTGTATTATATATTTTACCCTCAAATTCAACTTCTCCCAAGCCAATTAATGGTAATGACAAATGTGATAAAGGAGCTAGGTCCCCAGAGGCACCTAGTGAACCATATTTATAAACAACTGGAAATATGTCATTGTTATAAAAAAATAAAAGTCTTTCAATAGTTTGAATTTTAATTCCGCTATAACCTTTAGTTAGCGAAATGATCTTTAACAGAATCATTAATTTGACGATTTTTGAATCGATTTTATCACCAACACCACATGCATGGGATTTTATTAAGTTTTCTTGAAGAGCACATAGCTCNTTATTATTGATTTTTACATTATGTAAATCTCCAAAACCTGTATTAATTCCATAAAATTTATCATCAGAATTATTAATTGTATTTTCAAAAATTTTCCTAGATGCAATTATCTTTTCAATAATATTATTATCAATAGATAGTTTAAAATCTTTATTGATGATTGTGNTTATATCAGCAAATGAAATGTTATTATCTTTTATAATGAAANAACTCATTTAAAATAAATTTGATTTAAAATTAGTTAAATTTGAATTTAATTAAAATTTTATGAAAAAAGCTCTGNCAAATATAATTTATACACTATTAATATTCGTATTTTTTTCTTGTTATGAAGATAAAATAATTCTTTCAGGTAAAATTGAAAATTCTGTAAACGATTCATTAAATATATATGCTAATGGTTTAGATCAGAGAATCATGATCAAGGAAGGAGTGTTTAATTTTGAATTAGATTTCCCAGAGGGTTATTATAATTTAAGACATGGTAATGAAGTTATGAATATATACCTTTCAAGTGGAAAAATTGAAATTTTATTTGATTATGAAAATTTTGACGAATCTATTATGTTTAATGGTGACTTTTCTAACGAGAATTTATTCTTGAAGGAAAAATTTTTATATGAAGAAAAAAATAGTCTAAAGTCTTCAGAACTATTCTCATTAGATGAAGATGAATTTTTAAATAAAATCAGTGAAATTTTTGATTCAAGAAGTAGTTTAATTGATTCATATGAAAAAAGAAATACCGCTTTAAATAAAGATTTTAAACAATTTGAAAAAAAAGATTTAGAACANAGAAATAATTATTATTTAATTAATTACGAGTCTGCGTACTCATATTTTAAAAATTNTAAACCAACAATAAAGACCAATAAATTTAACATTGAAAATAATATCGATTATTTAGATAATNAGCTCTTTCTTAACTCTTCATACTATAGAAGTATTGTAGTTAGTTATTTTTTGGATATGGATAAGATAAATGATGGGGAAATTTCACATTTTGAAAAATTAATCAAAAGTAAATCCGAAGACATAAAAAATAATATATCATCTCAAGCAAAATATTTTTTAAGCGCAGAATTAAAAAGTATAGATGAGTTTTATGACATTTTGTTAAGTCTTTCTAGTCAGAAACAAACAATTGANGAATTAGATGAGATTTATAATAATATTAATAATATTTTACCAGGAAAAGCCTCCCCTCAATTTTATGATTATGAAAACCATGCAGGTGGAACTAATTCTTTAAATGATTTTCTAGGAAAATACATCTACATTGATGTNTGGGCAACATGGTGTGGACCATGNATTAGGGAAATACCATCATTTGAAGCAATTCAAGAAAAATTTAAAGAAAATAACATTACATTTTTAAGCATTTCTATTGATGAAATAGATAGAAAAGTTTATAATTATGATAAATGGGTTCAATATGTAAAAGAAAATAATCTTAGTGGGGTTCATTTATTTGCAGATAATGCATGGAATTCTGNATTTATAAAAGCATATAATATAAATTCTATTCCAAGATATTTGTTGTTAGATATTGATGGTAAAATTATAACTTCCGATGCTCCAAGACCCTCAGATAGCGAATTATCTGAAAAAATCAAATCTCTTAAACATATAAATTGTAATGAAGAAAACTGCATTGTATGAAAAACATTTAGAATTAAATGCTAAAATGATTGATTTTGCTGGATACCTGATGCCAGTGCAATTTGAAGGTGTTGTTGCAGAACATATTTCTGTAAAGAAAGATGTAGGTGTATTTGATGTATCTCATATGGGGGAATTTTATATTCACGGAGATAAAGCTGAAGAGTTTCTACAAAGTGTTCTTAGTAATGACATTAGTATTCTTAAAAATGGCCAAGCACAGTACAACTGTATTCCAAACGAGTCTGGAGGTATTGTTGATGATTTAATACTGTATAAATTTGAAATCAACAGATATATGCTTGTTGTTAATGCTTCAAATATCAATAAAGACTGGGNNTTTTTAGCNNATAAAAATGTATTTGGTGTCCAAATGATTAATGTTTCAGATGATTACTCCCTCATTTCTGTTCAAGGNCCCAAATCAAAAAATGTTTTANAATCAATATTTGATTTTGATTTAGAAAGTNTNGGCTATTATCATTTTGTTTTTTTAGACGGTCTTATTATCTCTAACACTGGATATACTGGATGTGGAGGTTTTGAAATATATTGTAAAAATGAATTTGCATCAGATTTATGGGATAAAATTTTTAAGGCTGGAAAAGATTATAAAATCAAACCTATTGGATTAGCGGCTAGAGATACATTGAGATTAGAGATGGGTTTTTGTCTGTATGGAAACGATATTAACGATAATACATCCCCTATTGAAGCAGGATTGTCATGGATAACCAAAACCAATAAAATATTTACCTCCTCCGATATATTTAAAAATCAAAAAGAAAAAGGAGTTAATAAAAAATTAATCGGTTTCAAGATGCTTGAAAAATCCATTCCAAGAAAAGATTATGAAATTTTAAATTCTGATCATAAAATAATAGGGATAGTTACTTCTGGAACCATGTCACCTTCATTAAACTTTGGAATAGGTCTTGGTTATGTTAACAGTGGATTTGAAGAAATTGATACCGAGATTTTTATAAAAATTAGAAAGAACATAAAAAAAGCTATCATAGTTAAAACTCCATTCAAATAATTATGGGACGAGCATTTGAATTTAGAAAGGCTAGAAAAATGAAACGATGGTCTGCCATGAGTAAGGCATTCACGAGAATTGGTAAAGATATAGTTATGGCTGTTAAGGATGGTGGTCCTGACCCCGACTCAAATTCAAAATTACGTGCAGTAATTCAAAATGCCAAGTCTATTAATATGCCCAAAGATAATGTTGAGCGTGCTATTAAAAGAGCATCTGACAAATCACTTGGGGAATATAAAGAAGTTTTATTTGAAGGATATGCTCCACATGGTGTTGCTGTATTGGTTGAAACAGCAACAGATAATAATACACGAACAGTTGCAAATATTAGAAGTTATTTTAACAAACACAATGGAAATTTAGGCACTTCAGGATCGGTATCTTTTATGTTTGATCATACATGTAGCTTTAAAATAAATAAACTAAATATAGACATTGAAGAATTAGAATTAGAATTAATTGATTATGGAGCTGAGGAATTATTCCCTGATGATGAGTCGATTTTAATTTATGCGCCGTTTGATTGTTTTGGAGAAATGCAAAATATACTTGAGAAGTTAAATCATGAAATAATTTCATCAAGTTTTGATAGAATACCAAACAATTTTAAAGAAGTTTCTGAGAATCAAAAGTTAGAAATTGATAAACTACTGGAAAAAATTGAAAATGATGATGACGTTCAAAATGTATTTCATAATATGAAATAGCCTAGTCTACCCGAAAGCTATTTTTTTCAACTTTACCTACTACCCCACTAAAAAATCCTTCTATGTATTCAAAGTCCTTCTTAATATCTTCACTTGGGTAAAAGGGGTCAGAAATAAAACTTTTTTTGTTTTTATAGTCCATAGTAATCATTATGATCGGGACTTCTGCAGTTTTAGCTATATAATAAAAACCTGTTTTAAATTTTTTAACATTAGCTCTAGTTCCTTCAGGAGATAAGGATATTCTAAACTCTTTCTTTGTATCAAATAGGTTTGCAATGTACTGAACAAGATTATTTTTTGAAGATCTGTTAACAGGAATTCCGCCATAATATTTTAAAAAAAGAGAGGTCGGAAAAACAAATAACTCTTCTTTTGCTAAAAAATTTGACTTAAACCCAATTGCACCCTTTACGAATAAACCTAAAAAAAGATCAAACCAATGTGTATGGGGAGCAGAGATTAATACTGCCTTTTTAACCTTATCATTTGAAAGGTTTTTATTACCCGTAATCTTCCAACCTAATAGATAGATCAAGATTAATTTAGATAGAACCTTTTTCATTTATCATTTTTCTTGCCATTTCTAAATCTTCTAAAGTATCAATACCGATAAATTTTTCGTCAGATTCAATCATTTTTATAGCTACCCCGTTTTCAACCATACGAAGTGCTTCAATCTTTTCTGCAGTTTCCAAGACTCCAATTTTTAAATTTGAAAATTTTGATAAAAAAGTTTTTCTAAAAGCATAAACACCAACGTGCTTGAAGTAATTTATCGAAGAATCATTTCTTTTAAATGGAATTATACTTCTAGAAAAATATATTGCATTTTGATTTTCGTCTGTTATTACTTTGACATTATTGGGATTTTCTACATCATAATTACTTTTAAACCTTGACATTACAGAAACAACATTTATTGATTTTTCTTTATCCTCAATGAATTTATCTATAATTAATTTTAATGTTTTTGAATTTATAAAGGGTTCGTCACCTTGAATATTGATAATAATTTCTGAATTAATTTCATCAGAAACATCCGCTATCCTATCCGTACCAGTTTCATATTCCTTGTTTTTAAATATGTAATTAACATCGTTTTTATTTAATTCTTCTTTAATTAGTTCACTATTAGTAACTACGATTACATCATTAAATAAATTTGATTTCAATGCAGACTCATAAGTCCTAATTATTAGAGATTTACCGCAAATATCCATTAGTAATTTATTGGGAAGCCTACTTGAATCAAGTCTTGCCGGAATAACTGCTGTTATATTCATAAATTAAATGTAGGGGGTTAATTTTTATAAATCAAAAAATTCTTCACTAAATCCTATTAAATGTAATTTATTTTTTGCCCTAGTCATTGCTGTATATAACCATCTAAAAAAATCCTCATCCATTCCATTTGGCAAATAAGGAAATTCTAAAAAAATTGAATCCCATTGACCACCTTGGGACTTATGACATGTAAACGAATATGCAAATTTAACCTGTAAAGCATTAAAGTACTTATTTTTTTTAACACTTAAATGTCTTTTATATTTTGTTTTTATATCCATATAATCTTTGAGTATTTCTTGATATAAGTTGGTGGTTTCTGAATATTCTAAAGAAGAGGTGTTGATGTCTAATGTATCTAGAATTAATACTGTTTCAAACGACTTTATTTTTGGATAGTCAACCATTGTTATTTTAACCTCTGCAAAACGATATCCATACAATTTCTTGATACTGAAAATTTCTTCAATTTTAATGATATCTCCATTTGCAATAAAACCTAAATCCCTTTTATTATTTAACCAATGATAATTGTTTTTTACTACCATTAATAGATCTCCAACGGTAATTATATTTTCGTTCATTAGAATTCTTTCCCTGATGTTTTTATTGTAGATATTAGCTCTTTTATTTGATCTTACTATAACTGCTGTCTCCTCTATTCCATATGAATTATATGAGTCGTTAAGTAAATTCATTAGATCTTCTCCATCCTCTACTCTAATCAGGTCTTTAAACCCAGAGATTTTGAAATTTATATTATCAAATAGATTTGATTCAATTTTATTTCTAATTGATGTAGCGTAAGAAAGAACCCCGGAATTTAAATCTTGTCTTACTACATCTGTAAGCTCCACAGATTCTATCTTTTTATCATACTCTTTTTCAAGGTATTCATCACTTAGGGAGTATGAAATGTTAGATTTTATTGGGGGTAATTGTGCGGAATCTCCAACAATCAAAAGTTTACACTTAAATCCGGAATAAACATATTGAATAATATTATCTAAAAGAGACTGGGAAAAAAGACCAAT
>NHKK02000007.1 GCA_002169475.2 Candidatus Pelagibacter sp. TMED239 | reverse complement strand
TAATTATAAATCAGGTAGGCTCCAATGGTGTATATGTTGGAAAAATTGATTTTAATTTCTCAAATTTCTATAAAAATTCTTCTGATTCTTTAGTTGAAGTTTAATCCCTAACTATTTATTTTACAGTTGTTTGTTATCTATATATAGTGATAGTAGTTGGTGTATAGAGGCCAAAAGATAAAAAAGATAATATACTATCAACTATTGAGTGTTTTACTACCAGTTTATAGTTTGTTTCCCCATTTAACTCTTCTATAGAAGGTGTATTATCTGAGATTAATCCACCAACATAATTATGTTGCTTTAGAACTTTAGTATATCCTTGCTTTGGTCCATCACCATATGTAAAAGTATGAACACTACAGGATGTTAGTAAAAAAAAAATTAAAATGATTAAAAGTGTTTTTCTCATAAAGAGTTATCGTAAATTTATTAAAAATATAAGAATTATGGATTCATCTATATCTTGGAAATGTAAACATACTTGGAAAAGAGCAAGAATCAATACAATGTGGTGTTTAATAGGTTGCTCTATAGGTGACTTTGGTACAATTCTATATTTTCAAAATATCGATCACACTTGGACTACTGCAAGTATTATGTTTCTTGCCATAGTTAACGGTCTAATTACTTCTATAATTCTTGAAACAGTTATATTAATTAAACAAATGTCTTTTTCAAAAGCATTAAAAACAGCATTAGGAATGAGTTTTATTTCAATGGTTTCAATGGAATTGGCAATGAATTTGACAGATGTAGTTTTAACAGGAGGAGCAATGATAACATGGTGGGTAATACCAATTATGTTAACTGTTGGTTTCTTAACTCCACTCCCATATAATTATTGGAGACTTAAGAAATATAATGTAAGCTGCCATTAAAAAAACCCCAATTATTATTGGGGTTTTTCGTATTAATTTATGGTTAATAAATTAAATTATTGATTAGAATCTATCCACATTAGTTGTTGAACTACTATTCTTGCAAGAAAGCCATTTGGCAAATACTCTCCAGTATTTTCACCTCTTGGACTTCCTTGAGGAACACCTTCTCCAGCTAAAACCTTAACGGCATCAGCAACTGTTTCATAACCATCCCATGTCATTACAGTAGCGTTTGATTGATTTACTCCTGTTATTTTAGTTGCTATACCCCAATCAGTTCTACCTGTATCATTTTTTTCAAAATATGGACCCCATAAGTTTACATTATCAGAAACAAAACCTTCCAGGTTTTCAGGCCTTCCGTAGTTCCATACAGCTGCAATACCTGATTCACCAGGAACTTGACCTTGAATTTTCCAATGATTTGTACCACTTCCATTATAATACTGAACTGTTGATATATCCTCTTGAGATACACCAATCAATTCTTCAGGATTCCATATAGATTGATCCATCATTTGATCAATTGTTTCATATACATTAACAAAAGCATGAGTCCATGCATCAGAATTACCGCCTACACGTGCAAATAATCCCCATCCTAGTTGCTTTCCTGCATCTATATTAGCCTTAGCTACTTTTGACCAATACTGAGTTTCAAGCCTTGCTACTTCAGGAACATCCTCAGATGAGACATTTATGTAAGTAATTGAGAAATATTGTGCATTAAGTCCAAAAGAAAGTGAAAGTAATGCTACTAAAAATAATTTTTTCATATTGTTTGTTTTAAGATTAATTAATTAGTTATATCGTTTTATAATTCTAGCTCCAAATGAAAAAACAGGCTCAAAAGATCCTTGCGCACTTGAAACAAATTCAGCAAGCTCATCTGAATTAAAAAACTCAGCTCTTGCATTTAAAAAAGTTGCTAGATTATTTGATCTGACAACCCAATAATGAGTAACATCAGACTCTTGACCTATGACTGCTTCATGAAGTTCAAAAGAACCACTTTCTGAATTGTATGAGTTATNAAGCTTAATAAAAGCTCCACCAAATACTTGAGGATCAGAAACATTCATTGCATAAACAGCAGAAAAATCGTAATCAAGATTATCTTCACTAAATACAATAGGTTGACCTAAGACTATTTGTTCAACTTCTGCAAATTCTTCAAATGCATTAGAGAACAGAACACCTTCAACACTTGGTGGTAGTCCATTCACGCCCCAAAAGGCAAAACTATCAGCTGATTCACCTAAAAAGCATAATTGGTGAGAAAACTCAACATCACTGTTAGCAAATTGAACTGCATTTAATGTAATATTAAAAGGAAGATCAATGGACTCCATAAAGTTGTCTAGTGCTTCAACAAATTCTTCTTGACCTGCAGGTTCAACACTTACATTCATACAAACCCATGCTGGGGATTGTGCGTTTAAATTTACACTGGCAAAAAAAGCTAGTGTTATAAAAAATAATTTTTTCATTAGTTTTTTTTATTTAAGTTTAATTTTAAATGTAAGTATAAGAAAAGATTATCTAGGTATAAGTACTGCTTTAAAACTAATAATTATTATTTTATTAATATTTAGCTAACATTTTAATAATAAGTTCAGATTTTAATGCATATAATTACTAATTTGATTATAAAATGAAATTCTTCAGACCTTTTTTAATTTTATTGGNAGTGATTTTTCTGTTTAGTGTATTAATGAGTTTTTTCTCATGACAGAGGAGTTTTTCTTTCAATGTCCATACTGCTGGGAGGAGATATCAATGATATTTGATAAATCAGTTTATAAAGACTCTTATATAGAGGATTGCGAGGTATGCTGTAATCCCATTGATATATCTTATGCATCAAATGGTCATGAAATAACAGGTTTTTCAGCAGATTCAATAGAACAATAGTTTAAAATTTTTAATTTTATTATTAGATGATAACAAAACAAGACATAATTAAAGCTCAAAAAGAATGGTCTGAAGGAATCATTAAGATGGGTCAGATCTCAAACAACAGAGCACTACTCGAGTCGTTTGTTAGTGATTTCCTAGATGATATCTACTACTTCCAAGAAAAGGTTTTGTTTAAGCCAACTAAAGCTAAAATAGAACAGTTTAGAAATAACAAAGAATCTGCTGTTTCATATTTTATTGCTGGAGATGATAAAAAATGCAGAGAAGATAATGGATTTGCATTGTCTAATTGGTCTAAAATTACATTTGAAAATTCTGATATTATTATAAATGAAAATCAAGGTTTGGCTATGGGTAATTATACTTTTGAAAATAATGAGTCTAAAATTAAAGTTGAATACTCATTTGGATATATAAAAATTAACAAGTCAATTAAGATTACTCTGCATCACTCATCAATTCCTTATCAAAATTGAATTTATCTAGAATTATATCAGGAACAATGAACTGGGGAGCCTGGGGAGCAAATCATTCTTCAGAGAAAATGAGTGAATTAATTTTAAGTGCATTTAATAATGGCATAAACTCATTTGATCATGCTGATATTTATGGTGGCTATACAACAGAAGAAACTTTTGGAGAAGCTTTTTTAAAGACAGGCATCAATCGAAAGA
Source organism: Candidatus Pelagibacter sp. TMED239 (assembly GCA_002169475.2). The sequence goes on along the minus strand of NHKK02000007.1, from coordinate 9,074 downwards.
ATGTTTTTTATATATCTAAGTGTGGAATTATGTATCCTTCTGAAAAACTACCAATAAAAGTAAAGCATTATGATTACTCAGAAAAACATTTAATTCAATCAGTAGAGAATTCATTAAAAAATCTTAAAACTGATTATTTAGACTGTCTTCTTCTTCATAGACCTAGTCCTTTAATGGATATCTCCGAAATATCTAATACTATTACTAGTTTATTGAAAGAAAATAAAATATTAAGCTTTGGTGTTTCTAATTTTACTGTCTCACAGATGGAAATGTTTAAGGGTAAATTAAATATTTCATTTAATCAAATTAATTTATCATTAACAAATTTAGATTCTATGTTTGATGGAACTCTTGAGTACATGCAGGCTAATAGTATAGTTCCAATGGCTTACAGCCCACTTGGAAAATATTATGAATCAAAAAATACTAGACTAAAGAAAGTTATCGACATATTTACAAAAAAATATAATTGTAGTGATGATCAGTTACTCATAAGCTGGCTTATTAAGCTACCCTCCAAAGTATACCCTGTAATAGGAACAACTAGAGTTGATAGAGTAATTAGATCATTAGGATCTCTTAAAATTGATATTGAGATAAGTGATTGGTTTGAAATATTAGAAGCTAGTGTAGGAAAAAGAGTAGCTTAAAAGTTATTAATTTGACCATCCATCCAATTTAATCTTATACTAATCCAATACTTTAAGTAATCAATCTCGGATTCATGAGTAGCACCTACAAAATAATTAGGCCATACATACTTTCCTAAAATAGACCACCTGAAGAAATTTTGATTAATTACCTTATTGTCATTTAGATATTCTAGATAGGACTCTATTTTAACTGTAATTGATGAATCACTCAGAATATTTAATCTTAACATTTGCCATCTTTCTTTTAATTTATTTTTAAAATCAGGACTTTCCATTAACCTTCCCCACCAGAATGGCACTAGCCATATATCCGACGGGCAAATAGAATTGAAATTATATATCCAACCCTCAGGGTTCATTCCATCACAATAATCAACATTTCCAAAAGCCAAATTAAAATCCCATATAGGTCCCATTTTTAATTTACCACCCGTGTCTCTATTCATAAATGTGCTTAATCTAAAACCATCTGGATTCTTTGTTATTTCATTCATTATAAAAAAATCAATAAACGAATCAACATCTATTACATTCTCATATCCATTAATTGGGTCGTCAAAATTATCTGAAGCTAAAATAGTTTCAAATTCATTTATTACAGAGTAAATAAATTGCTTCTGGTCTTCTTTTATATCATCAGGTTTTGGATAATGATAAATAAAATAAATTTCAGAATCATTAGATTGTTTTCCATTGGCATCATAGTTTGATCTAAACGAAAAAGAGTTTTCGTAACATGTGTTACAACCACCATCTTCACTTGTAGGTTTATCTATTTTAATAATATACCCAGCATCAACAGATCCAGAATTATTCTTAGAAATATCAACTCGATTAGAATCACGTTTAATTTTTTCCATTAAAACATATAAGCCCTTAGTTCTTCCATTTATAAACAAGTTGTAAAACTTAGTATTGCTGGCTTTAAAACCAATTGCATTTGATAAATCAAAAGTTAATTTATTCCTAATTAGAGATTTATCTGAATATGGTCCATATAGAATCCAATCTTCCTCTTCAGGAAACCCTCCTAAACTTACATCTAAATCATCAGAAAAATCTGAGTTTTTTGTTTCAAATCCATATGATTTTTTTGGAAACATCTGGGATGAACTTCCTCGTATCTCAATTCCAATATTATAAGTAGTTTCAATTTTATCTTCAATTACTACTAATACAGCATTAATCTTTGGTTCATCTACTATCTCTTGACCATTTGTATTTATATTTATTGAAGGAAAATTGATTTCATTAACAGGTTCATCATAAAAGGTTATGACTTCATTTTCAATATTTGTTAAATCAAGTTTTTCAGGACCATTACATGAAATAGTTATGAAAAAGAAAGTTGATAATAATAGCCTATTATACGTTTTAAATGAAAAGTTCATTGCAAGTTTCATGAATAAATTTAGCAAGTTGAATATCTAGTTTTGATAAACCTCCAATATCATGTGTAACTAATCTAAACTCAATATTATTATAGTCGATTATTATTTTGGGATGATGTTTGATTTGTTCTGACTTGTCTGCAACTAAATTGGCAAAACTCATTACCTCNATAAATGAGTTTAATTTNTAAGAGTTACATAATTCACCATTATTTACTGACCATCCNTCTANNGTNAANAAACTTGTTTCNATTTCACTAATTNTTAGTTTTTCCAATTTATTTTGAANTTATATATTTCCAAATATAGTATATGGGAATTAAAATTACTCCAAATATTATAGCATAGAAAANAAAATAAGCAATTATTATAAGTAAAAAACAGATAAAAACAACTCTTACTATGACTGATATCAATGGATTAGACATCAAATCATAATAAATATTCAAAATCAAAGTTTTAATCTTATCCATACACTAAATTAATACATTATGAATAATAATATTTTTCTTCGATTGATTTCCATAAAAGTAAGGATGCAACACTTTTGTATGGAGACCATAGTTCAATTAGAGACTCAACAGCATCTTTATCTTTAATATTAATGTTGTAGTTAACCTTCAAGCTATTCATTAAAGCTAAATCACCTAAAGAAAAGATATTTATTCTCATTAAAATAAACATTAAAAACATTTCAGCAGACCAAAGACCAATACCCTTGATCTTTGTGAGTTCAATAATAACATCTCTATTTGAAGAAGATTTAAAATCAAAGTTTGAGTCCTGAAAGTATTTATAGACATTTTGAATATAATTTGCTTTTCTTAATGATATCCCTATTGACTGAAGATCATTTATTTCTAAATTAAGAATTTCAACATCGGAAAGGTTCTTTACCTTATTTGAAAAACGTTTTTTTATTGTAATGGCTGCTTTAAAACTAACTTGTTGTTCAATTATTAAAAAAGCTAAAGATTTGGCGTAATTGTCATTATACCTTTCCGATATATCAATATCGTCAGAAAACCTACTTATAAGAAATTTTAAGCACAAATCTTTGGATAGATAATTATATGCTTTTTTTAACGTTTCCTGATTAAGTTCCATTTATAAAAAAAAACGATATTTGCAGTATGAAAAAAATAATTTTAACATTATCTCTACTTTTATTTTCTTGTAACCAAGATACAAAAGAAAAACTTGTTGTATATCAATCTCCAACTTGTGGCTGTTGTTCAGGATGGGTAGCTAACATGGAACAAAATGGTTTGAATGTTGAAGCTATCAAAACTAATGATATGTATTCTACTAAAGTCAAAGCAGGAATAGATGTAACGCTTCAATCATGTCATACTGGATTTATTGAAGGATACTTTGTAGAGGGGCATGTCCCTCATGATGCTATAACTAAACTATTAAGTGAAAGACCAGATATTAAGGGTATAACTGTACCAGGAATGCCTGCCGGCTCAAATGTTCCGGGTATGGAAGTTATTAATGAAAAGGCAACATTTGATGTTCTTGCTGTTAATAACGATGGTTCAACTTTCGTTTGGAAACATTATGAATAGTAATGAAAGTAATCTATTTTTCTCTATTATTCCTCCTAATCTCATCTTGCAAAAAAGAAAGTTGCTATACTATTGAAGGAAAAGAAATTATTAATGGAGATTATTATTTCTTACTAGACATCAATCTTTTATACAATGAATCAAGAAGTAATAATGCAGATTCATCAGCGGGTATCCCTGATCCATATGGAAGTGGTAAGGTAGATAAAGAGACTTATGATTCTGTCAGTATTGGTGACAAATATTGTAGATAAAAAAAAACCTGCCTAAAAAACCATAAAAGGCAGGTTTTCTCAAATCAGATACTTCTTTTAAAAGAAGCGAACATAAACTAGATTAATTGGTAATGTTTAAATTCAATTATAAAATTAATCTACGCATGAACTATGTTGTAGATCTTTTATTAAATTTTTTAATTTTTGCATAATCAAAAAAAAATATTGAGATTTATTATGAATTTTATATTTAGAAATAAAAAAATTATGAATTTCAAAACAATTGATCTTAACAAGGTTAAGTTTTATGTATTAATTTTAACTCTTATCTGCTCATGTACCTCGGAAGTGAATATTAATAGCGTGAATAAAAACCAACTTAATAAAGAGACAAGTCTATATCTAAAGCAACATTCTGAGAATCCAATTAATTGGCAAAGATGGTCTAATTCAATTTTTGATGTTTCACAGGAGTTAGACAAATTACTTGTTATTAGCATTGGATATTCTAGTTGTCATTGGTGCCATGTTATGGAAGAAGAAACTTTCACAAATGACTCAATTGCAAAAATAATGAATGATAATTTCATAAATATTAAAGTTGATAGAGAGGAGAATCCTGATGTAGATCAAGCATATATGACGGCATCACAGCTAATGACTGGGATGGGTGGTTGGCCTTTAAATGTTATTACATTACCTGATGGTAGTCCAATTTACGCTGGCACATATCATACAACTTCTCAGTGGAATGATATTCTAAAGAGAATAGTAAGACTTAAAGAAGATAATTATGAAGGTTTAAAAGAAATCGCTTCAAACGTTAAAAACGGAGTTAAGGATGTAAATACTATTCAGAAGGAAGAGGAAATAAGTGATTTTAACCCTGAGTTTCTAAACAGTAATATTGAAGATTGGATGAAAAGATGGGATTTAGAATTTGGTGGTGATATAGCTCAACAAAAATTTGTTTCTCCATCTAAGTATCTTTTTCTTTTAAACTATGGAAGAATATATAAAGATGAAAAGGTTCTAAGTCATGTAAAGAATACATTAGATGTAATTGCATCTAGTGGTTTGAATGACTTTATTGAAGGAGGTTTCTATAGATATACAGTTGACAACGAATGGAAAATTCCTCACTTTGAAAAAATGTTGTATGACCAAGCACAAATGATCAGTTTATTCTCAATGGGATATAAAGTATTTGGAGATCAATCATACAAAGATATAGTAAGNAATACCATATTGTTCCTAAGTAATAAAATGTCATCAACTGATGGATTATATTATGCTGCAATGGATGCAGATACAGACGGTGAAGAAGGTAAGTATTATTCTTATNAAATGGATGAATTAAAAATGATATCAGAAAACACTGATTTTAAACTGTTTCTTAGCTATTATAANATAGATGTTGAAAATCCATGGGAAAAAAATANGTTCTTACTCTTACCCAATAAATTTAANNATGAAAAACAATGGATAGATTCCAATAATATTTCAAAAAAAGAACTAAATGGTTTAATAAACATCTGGGAAAAGAACATTAATAAATTAAAGGAAGATAGAACAAAACCAAGAATTGATGATAAGATAATTGTTTCCTGGAACTCCCTTGCGATAATTGGACTAATAGATGCCTTTGATGCATTTAAAAACGAAAATTATCTAAGTATAGCTAAGTCGATGTTTAAGGAATTAAAAGAAAGCTCTTTCAGAAAAGGACAACTTATTCACACTTATAAAGAAAATCAATTTCAAGAAGGAGTTTTAGAGGATTATGCATATCTATCTAAAGCTTCAATGAGACTATTTCAAGCTACTGGAAATATATCATATTTCGATTTCTCCAAGAAAATAATTGATAATGCATTAGAATTATTTAATGATGAGCAATCTGATCTTTTAAAATACAGTAACAATGAAGAACTATTTACTAAAGTAATTTCAATAGATGATGGAGTAACTCCTTCCCCTAACTCAATAATAGCAGAACAACTATTTAGTATTGGTCATGTAATATTTGATGATGAGTATCTTGATTTATCAGATAAAATGGTTTCTGCAGTTCAAAAAATTATAGATGGAAATATAAACTCATATTCAGTCTGGGCCAATAATATATTAAATAGGGTTGAATCATTTTATGAAATTGCAGTTATAGGTCCAAATGCAAAGTTAATTACAGACGAAATAACTAAAAACTTTACACCTAACACTATTGTTGTTCAATCTAATATTGAAAGTGAAATACCTCTTTTTATTGATAGATTTTTTGAAGATGAAACCTATATATATGTTTGTCAAAACAAAACATGTCAAAGACCAGAAACAAATATTAAATTAGCACTTGATCAGATACCATATATAAACTGATTATGAAAAACTCCTTCTTTAGCTCATTATTAATTATTGTTATTTCAATTATAACATTAACGTGTTCAAGCAGCAATGATTCCGGAGAATGCTCAAGCTTTCTAGAATGTCTTGATGGCACTTACTGGACTGCAAACAATAATCAATCTATTTGGAAATTTAATGATAATCAAAATGGTGCATATCTCGAAGTCTTCATAACAGGAAACAATTGTTATAGTTATGAAAATAATTTTATTGTAAATGCAGAATTTAAATACCAAACAAAACTTAATTTATCTGAAGATTTTAACGGATCAAACTGGTTTTACAGCATAATAAACGATAGCGTTATTGAGAAGACCAAATCTACTGGTGGAAGTACTAGCTTCTTCTACAAAACTGATCAGTCGTTTTTAGATGAATTATTAAAACTTGATGAATGTAATTAGAGTTTTATAAATATTTTCTTTTTAAAAAGAAAATATGCTGGTATATATATAATTATTACATATATAATTGCATAAAATAAAGATGCTAATTTTGGATAAACTCCAATATTAATCATGGCCTCAACAAACATTGTGTTTAGCTCCATCCCATGAATAAAATCACTGTAGAAGATAGAACTTAGTACACCAGCTAAAACATATGTAAAAATTGAATTAGTTCCAAAAACTTGTGACATTTTGAATTTCCTATATCCATTTACATCTATTAGGTATGTAAACGCAGCTGTTAACATAAATGACATTCCTGCCATAAGAAATGTGTAAGATGTACTCCAAAGGTTCTTATTTACCGGGAAAGACCAACTAAAAAAGTCTCCTACAAAAACCAGAATTAAACCAATATAAAACATCTTAAGAAGTTTATCCTTAATATTCTTATCACTCACTAGTATTGAGCCTGCAATCAAACCAAAAACTCCGGTAATTATTGAGGGAATTGTTGTAAGAATTCCTTCAGGATCCCATGTTACCTGCCACATAACACCAGGTAAATAATTATTATCTATATAATGAGCTAAATTTAACTCTGGAACACTTAAGTCAGGAGTGCCAATACCTGGGACAGGTATATAAACCATNATAAACCAATATAAAATCAATGTTATAAATGATATATACATAAAGAATTTCTTATTTATAAAAAGGTAGATTATACCGCAGAAAAGGAAAACAAATGATATTCTCTGTAAAACTCCAGTCCATCTTATATTATCTAGATCAAAAGAAGGGAAAACCCANAGGAATAAACCAACTAAATAAATTTTAAAAGCTCTCCAAATAATTTTTCTAATTGTTTTGTTTCTATCTAACCCTTTTTTATTATTTAGCGAGAGAACAATTGAAACACCAACAATAAAAAGAAAGTTAGGGAATATATAGTCTGTAGGGGTTAATCCATTCCAATCTGCATGAAGCAAAGGTGCAAAGACATTATCCCATGACCCAGGTTGATTGACAATTATCATAAAGATTAAAGTCATTCCTCTTAATACATCTATTGATAGAAGTCTGTCTTTCATAATTAAAAAGTTAAAAAAAATAATTGATGAATCTAAATTTACTTGTCAACCATAATAGCGTTCCCTCCCCTATCATTATTATCAAATAATCTTAAATGAACTACGTCGCCATTATTTAACTTAAATGGAGAAATATAATTATTACTATTTGAATTAGGAACAGTTCCATCTAATGTATATTTAATATGTAGTCCTGGAAAAACAGAATTAGCATATAGCGAGTCATTTTTGATAACACCCCCTGGTTTAGGTAGATCATAGGAAAGTCCACCATAAATATTATCAATAATTGGGAGAACTCTCTGACCTATTGTATTTGTAAATTTATTCCACTCATAGTCTAAAGTATATTCTCTCTTAGTTTTATCTGAAATTTTCATCCACTCGGGATCCTTAGACCATGCTTTTTGAGAAAAAACTATGATATTTGGCATAAACATATAATCAAGAATATTCTCATTACTGATAGTCTCACTCCAAATTTGAGATTGAATCCCGATTATATTATCTATATTATCGGGATTTAACTTTTCAGAGGATTCAATGTATTCTTTTGAAATATTATTTTTTTTCAACTCCATATGAATCATTAAAAATATCGAAAACATCGACTGTCCACATATCCTTGTAATCTGCATATCCACTCCATGAAAGTCCAATATTATCTAAATCTTTATCGTCTACCATATCAAAATAAAAGGCGCTGGAATTACTCATTACAGTTTTATATCCAAGGTTTGCATATTTATAGATCATATCTTGTCTTCCCTGACCCCAATCGTTTTTCCAAACAAATAATAGGATGTCATCTCCCTTAAAAAAGTCTTTTATTTGAGTTTCAGACTGATTCTTTTCTGTTAATCTTAATAAGATATCATCCCAACCTGTCATGGTTGCATTATATGATAAAAGTTTATCATAAACTCTTCTCTGCATTATTTCATAAAGAGCATTATAATCACCTGCTATTAAGTTCTCTTCCATATACTGGTCACATATTGGTGATTTTTGCCATGCTCCGTATGGAAGTTCGTCAGCGGCAATTCCAAATTTGTTTAATTCAACTCCTGCTTCCTGATACATAAGGTATATTTCATCGATTACTTTTTCATAAAAAGTAAAAGCACTCTCCCTGCAAATACATGCTATATTGTCATCAAACCCTTGCGCAGAGTAATATTCACTTTCATCATCTGGATCAGACAATAAATATTTTTCAGCTTCTTCCTCATTGCCTTGCTCCATATATTTTTGATACCTAACATCCATTGAAATAATTGCTGATCTCATATGAGATGGATAACTTATTTGAGGTATTATTTTAATATTTCTGTAATCAGCATATTGAAGTA
>NHKK02000029.1 GCA_002169475.2 Candidatus Pelagibacter sp. TMED239 | reverse complement strand
GTCCCAATAAAGAAATATTAATCCATTATAATAAATCTAAATCTAAAGCCGAAAGTTTAAAAAAAGAATTAGAAATAAATGGAACTAAAGTTTATTTAGCAAAAGCAGATTTAAGCAAAGAAACTGATTTAAATAAAATGGTTAAATTTGCAAAATCAAAATTAAAGTATTTTGATTGTTTAATAAATAATGCATCATTATTTGAAAATGATAAATTGGATAATTTTACTACAGATAGTTGGGGCAGGCATTTAAGAACAAATTTAAGAACACCTGCTTTATTATCTAAAGAATTTGCAAAAAATATTAAAGGTAAAAATAACAATATTATTAATATAATAGATCAAAGAGTATTTAAGTTAACCCCCTTCTTCTTTTCTTACACAATAAGTAAAACTGGACTTTATACTTTAACCAAAACAAGTGCGATGAGCTTGGCTCCCAAAATTAGAGTGAATGGAATTGCACCAGGTCCAACAATTAAAAACCAGAGACAAACTGACAAACATTTTAAAAAACAATATTTGGCAACACCATTAAAAAAACAAGTAGATGTTTATGAAATTTGTAATGCTGTTGACTTTTTTATTAAAAACAGTTCTATTACTGGTCAAGTTTTAGCAATTGATAGTGGTCAAAACCTAAACTGGCAAACACCAGATATTAAGGGAGGAAAAGAATGAGAAAATTTTTATCACTTATCATACTTAGTTTAATATTAGGCAGCAGTGTTGCAAGTTCAAACGAAAGTGTAAAAAAAGATGGTTTTTTAATACCAACAAATAAATGGAAAGATAAAATTAAAATTGATGAAAATTTTGAAGTAAAGAACCCTGAAGATAAAATAATAATAATTTATAATCATGGTTCTGATGTAAATGATGTTAAATCAAAAAATTGCTTCTGGATACGAGAGCTTAGAAATTGGGCCAAGCTAGCTGGTGATAAAATAAATGGTAAGGAAATTATGGTTTATATTCACTGCCAAGGCCAACTTGAAGGCGATTTAGGTGCTAAATTAGGAAAAAGGGGAATGTGGATGAAAAAATGGGAAGGTCCTTATCCAGGAACCTCAAAAATGGATCGAAGAGTTGAGGGTAATTTGGAGGTTNTTAAAAAATTTACCAACTTAGGNGTACCAAAGAAACAAATTTTTATGTCAGGTCATTCTTGTGGNGGATGGGCAACTCTGAGGTTAACAGCAAAATATATGAANGAAGTAGGTGGAGGTATATCNTTAATGCCTGCGTGTTTTTGGAATTTATCAAAAAAATATAAAGTAAAGANAGANGGTTATGAAAAAGCTATGGAAAAATTTCATAAAAAATATCCTGGTATGGCTGAATGGAGACAAGCACAGATTGATATAATTAAAGAAGGAAATGCACCAATTTTAATTTTTACTCATCCTATGGATCCTTATGAGGGATTAACTTCTGATTGGATGGATGATATTCCAAACTTTAAGAGAGTTGTAGTTTCTGAAAAGAAAAAAGTTAATGGAAAAAAATGTAATACAGCTGGATCAAATTGGGAGGAACCATTAAAAGATCTTCATATAATAAATCATGCTGATTGTTTTATGCATTATCACCCACTNATNAAAGAATATATNNCNTCNAGACTTNAATAATATGAAAAAATTATTTTTAACAATTTTNNTTTTATTGAGTTTAAGTACGATTGCTAATGCAAGGGANTGTAAAACTGGTTTTATAAAAGGTGATGCATTTATCTATAGTGATGGAAAAAAAGTCAAAGTAATTAAAGGAGANATTCCAGATCCTGCAAATAAAATTATAATGGTTTTTAATAAAGGAGGATGGGTAGTTAAAAAAGGACAATGGTCAGGAGAATGTAAAGACTTTCTTCCCAAACAACTTGGGCAGCTATCTGGAACAATAATTAAAGGTAAAGAGTTAGTTTTGATGCTTAACGGTAACTTACATAAAGCAGGTGGGAGCGATGGGTATGATTGTGCATGGAAATTTAAAGGTGCTTACCATCAACCTTGGTATGATTGTGTGCTTCAAAACTGGGCTATGCCTAAAAGAGTAAATGTTAATAAAGAGCTTATTGATAAATTAGTTTCTAAAGGAACTCCTAGAAATCAGATTTTTATGTCAGGACATTCATGTGGTGGAATGGATACCTTGAGACATAAGGGGCTTCACCCAGAGGATTTTAATGCAACTATTTCTTTTATGCCTAATTGTTGGGATAGAAAACCAGATACTCCTTTTCGAAAAATGCAGATAGATGAATTAAAAAGTTTTAAAAGAATCGATGCATTAGTCTTTCATAGTCCAGTAGATGGAGAACGAGGTTGGCATAATGGTGGTGATTGGATGAAAAAAGATATAGGAAATATTCCAGGCATAAAATGGGTTGATACGCCTGGTCATACTGGAAAAAATATTTTTGTTGATGGCAAAAAATGTGGCATTAAAGAAAAAATGTTGAACGGATGGGAAGAAGCTTGGCCTGAAGGTAAAGAGAAATTAACAAGTGACAAAAAGTTTATTAAAGTTAATAAAAAATTATNCAAAGAGATGAAAAAAAAAGTAGCTGGTCACCATTTAATTTTTTATTCTTGCTTTAAATATTATCATCCAGAAATAATAAAATTTATAGACTCAAAAATTTAGGTATGAAAAAGAATAATTTTAAAGTTGTAAAAATAGATAAAAATAAAAGTTTATTTAANTACGAAAAAAAAATTCTTATTAAAGAATTAACTTTAGATTTAAAACTTGGCTACTATGATTTTGAGAAAGAAAAACTACAAAAAGTAAAATTTAGCCTTGAGATTGACTANGAAGATAAAAAACCAACAAGTGATAAAGATATCAAATCTATTGTAAATTACGGTCAAGTTGTAAAATTAATTAAAAAACTTACCAAAAATAAACATTACAACTTTCTAGAAACGCTTGCGGAAGATGTTTTTAATGTTTTGTTTAAGGATAAGCGTATTGGTAAAATAATGCTACAGATTGAAAAATTAGAAATATTAAAAGAATGTACCTCTGTTGGTATTCAAATTACCAAAAAAAGAAGTCATGAAAAGCTCTGAACTTGGAAAAGAAGTAATTAAAAAAGAACTTCCATTAATCCCCAAAAGCCCAGGTGTTTACCGAATGCTCAATCATAAAGATGACATTCTTTATGTTGGAAAAGCTAAAAACTTACCCAATAGATTAAAAAGCTATGTAGCTGAAAAAAATCACATAATAAGAACTGAAAGAATGTTGTCTCAAACATTTAGAATTGAGATCACAACTACAGCTAATGAAAGTGAAGCCTTACTTTTAGAGGCTAATTTAATCAAAAAACATAAGCCAAAATTTAATATTTTACTTAAAGATGACAAATCTTTTCCATTTATATTCATTGGGGAAAAAGAGCAATGGCCTAGAGTAATGAAACATCGAGGTAAAAAAGAAAAAGAAGGATTTTATTTTGGTCCATTCGCATCCGCAGGTACTGCTAATTGGACTATTAAAATGCTTCAAAAAATATTTCAATTAAGAGTTTGTGATGATGGAACTTTTAAAAATAGAAAAAGACCTTGTATACTTTATCAAATAAAAAGATGTTCGGGTCCTTGTGTCGGCTACATAAATAAAGGTGATTATAAAAGTTCTGTTGATCAAGCAATTCAATTTGTCTCTGGTAAATCAAGAGATATTCAAAAAAATTTATCTAAAGAAATGGANGCNGCNAGNGANNAACTNGATTTTGAAANAGCTTCNATTTNTAGNGANAGAATAAAATCTTTAAATATNATTCAATCCTCTCANAGAATTAANGAGGCTAACNTGGTTGATGCTGATGTAATTGCTGGATATAAAGANTCTGGNAAAGCTTGTNTTCAAGTATTTTTTTATAGATCAAAACAAAATTGGGGNAATCAAGCTTACTTTCCNAAACANGATCCNGATCAANATNTTTCNGAAATAATGTCTTCTTTTTTAATGCAATTTTATGAAAATAAAACTGTACCNAAATTAGTTATTATCAATAGTGATATCAAAGATAAAAAACTAATTGAAGAAACTTTAAGTAAAAAAGAAGGAAATACNATTTCAATCAATACNGCNAAAAAAGGAACTAAAGCAAAAGTTGTGGCAATGGCNGAAAAAAATGCNAAAGAATCTTTAAATAGAAAACTTTATGAAACAAATAATAANAAAAATTTATTTGAAGGTGTATCTAAAAAATTTAATCTTAAAAATAATATCAACCTAGTTGAAATATATGATAATAGTCATATTCAAGGAACTAACAGTGTGGGTGCAATGGTGACTTTTGGTAATGAGGGTTTTATTAAAAAAAGGTATAGAAAATTCGATATCAAAACAAAAGGTGCTGAACAAGATGATTTTGCAATGTTAAAAGAAGTTTTAACTAGAAGATTTAAAAGGGCTATGCTTGAAAAAGGAAATTATTTATCTCTACCTGACTTAATCCTTATCGATGGTGGAAAAGGGCAATATACTTCCGCTAAAAAAGTATTGAGTGACTTTGGCTTACATGACCTTCCAATGATTGCTATAGCTAAAGGCAAGCAAAGAAATAATGGTGACGAAACATTTTTTTATAAAGGCAAATCTTATAAATTTAATAAAAATGATCCTACTTTATTCTTTCTACAAAGACTAAGGGATGAAGCTCATAGATTTGCAATCAACACACATCGTGCAAAAAGAGCGAAAGGTATAAAAAAATCTCTATTAGATAAAATTGAAGGAATAGGTTCTATAAGAAAAAGAGCATTATTGAACCATTTTGGCTCTGCTAGAGCGGTTGAGTCAGCAAGTTTTGATGAGATTAGATCTGTTGAAGGTGTTGAGGAAAAAGTTGCAAAAAAAATATATAATTTCTTTCACGAATAATTATGATTAAAAAAATTCCAAATATTTTAACTATAGGCAGAATTATAATAGTGCCTTTCTTTGTTTTGGCATTCTATCTTCCTGGATTTTATGGTGATCTGACTGCATTTGCGCTATTTATTGCAGCATCATTTACAGATTTTTTGGATGGAATGTTGGCTAGATTATTTAAAGAAGAATCTAAGCTTGGAGAATTATTAGACCCAATAGCTGATAAAATTATTGTTGCAACAGCTTTGATTCTTTTAGTTATGGATGGAACTATTAGACATTATGAGGTAGTCGCTGCGATAATAATATTAACTAGAGAAATTTTGATATCAGGTCTAAGAGAATTTTTAGCAAAAGGAAAAGTAAAGTTGCCAGTATCAAATCTTGCAAAGTTAAAAACTTTTTTACAGATGGTATCAATTTCACTTTTATTGACTGGAGAAACAGGAAATAAAATTTTAAATTTTCAAGATTATAATGCTCAAACTATTGGAATAATTTTGCTTTGGCTTTCAGCTTTTCTGACTTTATATACTGGTTATGAATATTTAAGAAAAGGAATTGATCATGCAATATCAGAGGATAATAAAAATTAATTTATTATTTTTTTCCTACTAAATTTTCATAACTTTTAGATAAATCCAAAATTACATCACATACTTTATATTTATGTTCTGCAATACTTGCAATTGGAGTAATTTCAGCAGCTGTACCAGTTAAAAAACACCCAACAAAGTTGGGTAGTTCATTTACTAAGACTTTTCTTTCATTAACTTTTATATTTTTTGATTTTGCTAATTCAATTACTGTTCTTCTGGTAATGCCATCTAAAAATGAGTCTGGTATTGGAGTGTGTAACTCTCCTTTATTATCCTTAAAAAAAATATTAGCACTAGTCCCTTCAGCTACATTTCCTTCATAATCTAACATTAACGACTCAGCATAACCATTCATTTCCGCTTCATGTTTTGAAAGTGTACATATCATATAAAGTCCTGCTGCTTTACTATCCCAAGGTATTGTGTTTGGAGCTGGTCTTCTCCATTTTGAAATATTTAATTTTATTCCTTTTAGTTTTAAGTTTGGATCAAAATATGCTGGCCATTCCCATGTCGCTATTGCAACATTAATTTTAGTTTTTTGTGCTGAGACACCCATCTGCTCACTGCCTCTCCAAACAAAAGGCCTGATATAACCATTCTTAACATTTTGAACTACTACTATTTCTTTTGTAGCTTTATTAATTTCTTCTTTTGTAAAAGGAATTTTCATATCCATTCTTTTTGCTGAATGAAAAAGTCGATCAGTATGATCTTCTAATTTAAAAATTTTACTATTATATATTCTTACACCTTCAAAAACTAAACTAGCATAATGAAGACCGTGGCTAATTACATGAATTTTCGCATCTTGCCAGTCAACTAGCTCATTGTTAAACCAAATTTTGCCGTTTCTTTTGTCAAAAGGTACCTGTTCCATATTAAATTATATTTTTGAGATTAAATTTCTTCAAAAATTATCTTTGTATCTATAATATGTCAATATAACTTACCAATAATGAAAGAACTTTTATATTTAAAAGACGACCAGTTGAAAGCATTTATTGAAAAACTCTTTATGGCTTATAGAGAATCGTTCGCAGATGCCAAAGTATCATTGAACAAGCACTCACTAGGGTTGGCTCACCATAAAGTAATTCATTTAGTTTCAATATATAAAGCAATTACAATTTCTGAATTGTTAAAAAAATTAAAAATAACCAAACAAAGTTTAAATCGTATTTTAAGAGATCTTTTAAAAAAAAATTATATTTTTTTTGAAAAAGGAAAAAAAGATACTCGACTAAAACATATCTATTTAAGTGAGTCAGGAAAAAAACTATTTGAAGAGGTTTTTTCAAGTCAAAAAAAAAGAATTTATAAAGCTTTTTTAAATTCAGATCCAAAAGAGGTATTATATTTTGATAATGTAATAAAAAAAATTATTAATGAATAAATTTAAAGCACACATATTAATGGTTGATGACGATGAGGGGATAAGAGAACTGGTTAAACAATACCTTAATGAAAATAATTATTTAGTAACAACTGCAGCTAGTGCAGAAGAAGCAAAAGAAAAAGTTAAAATTATAAAATTTGATATTATTATTCTTGATATTATGATGCCAGGACAAAATGGTTTAGAATTTACGCTAGCAAATAAAAATAAGATCAACACTCCAATTATCTTATTAACTGCAAAAAATGAACCCAATGAAAGAATAGAAGGTCTTGAAACGGGTGCTGATGATTATTTGGCAAAGCCTTTTGAGCCAAAAGAATTAATTTTAAGAATTAGAAATATTTTAAATAAGACAAAAAATAAAAATCAAAAAAGAATAATAAGTTTTGGTGTTGTAAAAATAGATTTAAATAAATTATTAATTACAAAAAATTCAAAAGAGTCAAAAATAAATAATACAGAAAAAAAAATTCTTGAAAAAATGATAAATGATCCAGGAAAAAAATTTTCAAGAGAAGAAATAGGCCAAATGATAAATCTAGATAAAGAAAGATCAGTTGATGTAGTTATAACTAGACTAAGAAAAAAAATAGAAGTGGATCCTAAAAATCCAAAATATTTACAAACTATAAGAGGTACAGGCTATGTTTTATGGATTGAGTAAATTTTTTAAAAATTTACTGCCTAAGAGTCTATTTTATAGAGCTTTATTAATTGTTGCTACTCCTATTATCCTATTACAAATAACTGTCTCAGTAGTTTTTTTTGATAGTCTTTGGATAAAAACTAATAAGGGAATGACTCGTGCATTGGTTGGAGAAATAGTAACTTTAATTAATGTTTATGAAAAAGAAAAAAACAACACAAATGCACTGGTAAAAATTTTTCAAGAAAATCTTAACTTTAATGTAAAATATTTAGATAATAAAATTTTACCAAAAGAAAATACGGAAAGATGGTTTAGCCCGATAGATAGAAGCTTAAGAAGAGAATTAAAATCTAAAAATTTAAATTATTGGTTTGACACAATATCTTATAAAGAATTAATCGATTTAAAAATTGCTCATAAAAATGGCTATTTTCAATTCTATATTTCTAAAAATAGAGTTACAAATAGTTCTGCTAGAATGTTTGCCCTTTGGATTACTCTCCCAGCTTTTT
The DNA here is from genome assembly GCA_002169475.2 of Candidatus Pelagibacter sp. TMED239. Next base: position 13,524 of record NHKK02000029.1, on the reverse strand, counting down.
TATTAATAGCAATAGCAATCATCTTTTTAAAGAATCAAACACGTCCAATAATTAATTTGGCTAAAGCTTCTGAAAGATTTGGAAGAGGAGAAGACGTTGACGAATTTAGACCTTCTGGAGCTGCTGAAATTAGAAGAGCAGGATATGAATTTGAAAAAATGAGAAAAAGAATTATGCGTCACTTAAATCAAAGATCTGAGATGTTATCTGGTATAAGTCATGATTTAAGAACTCCACTTACACGAATAAAATTACAGCTTGCACTTATAAAAGATAAGGTAATATCAAAAAAGCTATCTAACGATGTAGTTGAAATGGAAAAAATGCTAAATGAATATTTGCAATTCTCAAGTTCACAATCTGTAGAAGAAACTGAAACCTTTGATATTTCAGAACTATTGAAATCAACAATAGAAAAATATGAAAAAGAGGAAATTAAGTTTGAAGTAATCAATAGAATATATTTTATCGGTAGAAAAAGTTTAATTAGGAGATGTTTTAATAACTTGATTGATAATGCAATAAAATATGCAAAAAATATTGATATCAAATTAAATAAAACGGCTAACAATATAACAATAACTATAGATGATGATGGTCCAGGAATTTCAGAAAACGAAAGAACAAATGTTTTCAAACCATTCTACAAAATTGACAAAAGTAGAGGAGACTCAAAGTCAAGTGTTGGCTTAGGATTATCTATTGCCTCAGATATAATTCAATCTCATGGAGGAAATATAAAACTAGAAACATCTCCAGCTAATGGATTGAGAGTTAAGATTTTTTTACCTTTTTAGATTTTTTTTTTACAGTTTTTTCAAAATTTATAATTTTTTTTTCTAAATTTTCAATTCTTTTATTTAAGACTTCAGTTTCCTCTTTACTTGTCAGTTTCATTTTAAAAATAAACTCATCTCTTTTAGATTTTAATATATTCATGATTTCTGAGCTTAGATCTTTGTAAGATACCATCCCCTGTTCAAACAGCTTTGCTAATTTATCGATTATAAATTTAGATTTTGACATATGTTCATATATATAATTAATATATTCTATCTTTATAATATAAAAATGTTTATTAATAATTTTGACCCAGTTATATTTGAAATTTTTTCGCTGGAAATTAGATGGTATTCACTTTCTTACATTTTTGGTATCATATTTGGCTGGATATACTGTAAAAAAAAATTAATAAAAGATGAAAAATTACTTAATTTATTTGATGATCTTATAGCATATCTAATAGTAGGAATAATTTTGGGGGGAAGAATAGGCTATATTATTCTTTACAACCTTAAATATTATCTAGAAAATTTATCTGAAATATTAATTATTTGGCAAGGTGGGATGTCTTTCCATGGTGGTTTATTGGGTGTGATATTTGCCACTATACTATTTTGTAAAAAACACAAACTAAACCCATATATTTTTTTAGATTTAATTTCACTAGTTGCTCCAATAGGATTATTTCTTGGACGAATAGCTAATTTTATTAACTCTGAGTTATATGGTAGAACAACTGATGTTTTTTGGTCAGTAAAATTTATTAAAATAGATAATTTACCTAGACATCCTTCTCAGTTATATGAGGCTATTTTTGAGGGCTTAATTCTTTTTTTATTATTAAATTACTTTGCAAAAAAAAATACTTTTAAAACTCCTAGTTTAATCTCATCTTTATTTTTAATATTTTACTCTGCGTTTAGGTTTTCATTAGAATTTTTTAGAGCTCCTGATCCTCAACTTGGATATTTGCTTTTCAATACAACAATGGGACAACAAGCAAGCATTATATTCTTTGCCTTAGGTTTGTATCTTTTTTTTAAAAAAAAAAATGTTAATTAAAAAAAATAAAATTTTAACACTAGATAAATATATATATGAAGCTTTGTATAATAAAAAAAACGGTTACTACATGAAAGTTAATCCTTTCGGAAAAAAAGGTGACTTTACTACAGCTCCAAATATTTCAATATTATTTTCTGAAATGATTGCTATATGGATTATTTCATTTTGGGAAAATTTAAATTGTCCTAAAAAATTTAACCTTATTGAATTAGGGGCTGGTAATGGAGAAATGTTTGCAGATATAATTAAGTCTTTTGAAAAGTTTCCTAATTTTAATAAATGCTGTAAATTTAATATCCTTGAAAAAAGTATACACTTAAAAAAAATTCAAAAAAAAAAGCTTAAAACTAAAAAAATTAAGTGGTTAAAAAATCTAGATGAACTATCTAACATTCCAAATATATTCATTGCTAATGAATTTTTCGACTCTCTTCCAATAAAGCAATTTATTAAAAAAAAAAATAAATGGTATGAACGAAATATAAAATTTTCCAAATTTAAAAAACCTAGATTATTGGATATAATAATGGATATTAAAAAACTTGAAAAAAAAATTGGATTCAATATTTCTTATAAACAAAACTTTATTGAATATTCTCCTCTACTCTTAAAATATATAAAAAAAATTTCTAAAAAAATTGATAAAAATAACGGAGGTATTTTGATAATTGACTACGGTTATAATGATTACCAAATGAAAAATACACTACAATCAGTTTTTAATCACAAATACAATGACTTATTTGATAATTTTAGCAATGCTGATATTACTTATAATCTAAATTTTAAATTTATAGAAAAATTATTTACAAAATTTAATCTTAAAAATAACATTATTACAAGCCAGAAAAAATTTCTTATAAATTTAGGTATACTAAAAAGAGCTGAAGTGATTTCAAAAAAAATGTCTTTCTCAAAAAAAATTAATATTTATTATAGACTCAAAAGATTAATAGGAAAAAACCTAATGGGTGAATTGTTTAAAGTAATGTTTGTTACTAAAAAAAATATTCAATTTAAAACAGGGTTTATTAATTGATTAAATCAAAAAAAATTTCACAATTTAATAAAATAAGACATGGTTTTTTCAACCGAATAGGTGGAACCTCAAAAGGTATATATAAAAGTTTAAACTGTGGATTGGGATCAAAAGATAAAAAAATAAATGTGATTAAAAATTTAAAGATTGTGTGCAAAAAAATTGGAGTCAAATATCATAAACTCGTATTGTTAAATCAAACTCATAGCAATAAATTTTATTTTGTTAAAGAAAATTATAACTTTAAAAAAAAAATTAGAGCAGACTCACTTATAACAAATGTTAAAGGCATTGCCATAGGTGTGTTAACGGCAGATTGTGTTCCAGTTTTAATCTATGATAGAAAAAAAAATATAGTCTCTGCAATACACGCAGGTTGGAAAGGTGCTTATAAAGGTATAATAAAAAATACAATTAATTTTATTTTAAAAAAAGGTAGTAATATTAAAAATCTAATTGCAGTAATTGGCCCATGTATTTCTGATGAAAATTATGAAGTAAAAAAAGATTTTAAAGATAAATTTATCAAAAAAAATACAGAAAATAAAAAATTTTTCAAAAATAGAAAAAAAAAAACATATTTTTGCCTAAATAAGTATGTTTATCATCAGTTAAGATATCTGGGCATTAAAAACCTTGAAATAATTAATAAAGATACTTTTAATCTAAAAAATAATTTATTTAGTGCAAGAAGAGCTTTAAAAAATAAAGAGAATGATTATGGTAGAAATATTTCAATAATTATGATTAATTAGCATATCTCAATGAAATTACTAACTGGCAATAGCAATAAAACATTAAGTAAGAAAATTTCTAAATTTTTAAAAACTAAACTTGTAAATTCAAGTATTAGAAAATTTTCTGATGGAGAAATTTATATTGAAATAAACGAAAATATTCGGGGTAACGCTATTTTCATTATTCAATCAATATCTTATCCGGCTAATGACCATTTAATGGAATTGCTACTATGTATTGATGCGCTTAAAAGATCTTCGGCAAAAAATATTACTGCGGTGATTCCATATTTTGGATATGCAAGACAAGACCGAAAAGTAGTGCCTAGAACTTCTATTTCTGCAAAATTAGTTTCTAATTTAATTACAAAAGCTGGCGCAGATAGAGTTGTAACTGTTGATTTGCACGCTGGACAAATTCAAGGTTTTTTTGATATTCCAGTTGATAACTTGTTTGCAACACCTATTTTTGCAAGACATGCAAAAAAGAATATTAAGGGAAATAATATTATTTGTGTAGCGCCAGATGTTGGTGGCACTGAAAGAGCTCGAGCGCTTGGTAAGCTATTGAATGTGGATTTAGCTATTGTCGATAAAAGAAGACCCGCACCTGGAAAATCAAAAGTAATGAATATTATTGGAAATGTAAAAGGCAAAACTTGTATCATTGTTGACGATATAATTGACTCTGGTGGTACAATTGTTAATGCTGCAAAGGCACTTAAGGAAAGAGGAGCTAAAGAGGTATACGTTTATATAACCCATGGTGTTTTAAGTGGAAATGCTGTTGAAAAGATTAAAAGCTCGGTAATTAAAAATTTAGTAATTACTGATACCATAGACAACAATGAAAAAGTTAAGAAAGCTAAGAATATCGAAGTTTTACCAATATCGAACCTAATGGGTGAAGCAATAAAACGTATTTCTAATTCAAATTCTGTTTCCGATTTGTTCAAATAATTTACTTGAGTTATTAAAGAACATAAGCTAAAAAGCCTTCTTTTATGAATTCATTAGAAGCTAGTATAAGAAACACAAAAACAAAAGGAGATATAAACTCTCTAAGAATTAATGGCAGCATTCCAGCTATTATTTATGGCGGTTCTGAAGCAAATCAAAAAATATCACTTAGCACAAAAAAAATAAGGTTGCTAATTCAAAAAGAAAATTTTCTCTCTAATATGATATCAATAAACATAGATGGTAAAATAGAAAATGTGTTACCAAGAGAGGTTACTTACGATGTTATTACTGATGAGCCAATACATGTTGATTTACTAAGAATTGTTAAAGGAGCTAAAATTATTTTAGAAATACCAGTAAAATTTATTAACCACGAAAAATCGCCTGGCTTAAAAAGAGGTGGAGTGTTAAATATTGTAAGAAGAAAAGTAGAATTAAAATGTCCTACAGAAAAAATTCCAACTGAACTTATTGTTGATTTAGAAAATGTAGACATAGGTGAAAGTTTTAAAATTTCATCAATTAAACTGCCTGAAAATGTAACTCCAACAATTCAAGGAAGAGATTTTGTTGTTGCTACTCTAGCTGCTCCCACAGTAATTAAAGAGCCAGAAAAACCAGCTGAAACGACTGAAGAAGGAGCTGAAGGAGGTGAAGGAACAGAAGGTGATGCAAAAGCTGCTGAAGGTGCAGATGGTGATGCAAAATCTGTTGAAGCAGGTAAAAAAGAAGGTGATAAAAAAGAAGGCGACAAACAAGAAGATAAAAAAGCACAAACAGAAAAAAAATAATATAAAGTGCAAAATTTCCATAAAGATTAATTGAAAATGCTTTTATTTGTAGGTTTAGGAAATCCCAGTCCTGATAATGAAAATAACAGACACAATATAGGTTTTAAAATAATTGATGAGATTAACAAAAAATTTCAATTATCTAAACAAAAACCAAAATTTAAAGGATTACTAACCACAGGTAACATTGAAAATAAAAAAGTTTATGCCATAAAACCCTTAACTTTTATGAACAATTCTGGAATCTGTATAAGAGAAGTAATTGAATACTTTAAAATAAATGCTGAGGATGTAATTGTTTTTCATGATGATTTGGATATTGATTTTGGAAAAATTAAAGCAAAATTCGCTGGATCTAGTGCAGGTCATAACGGCATTGAGTCTATAGATAAGTTTATTGGAAAAGAATATTCGAGAGTAAGAATTGGTATAGGGAAACCAAATGTCAAATCAGCTGTTACTGAACACGTGTTAAAAGACTTTGACGAGGAAGAACAACAAAAATTGGCAGGCATAACAAAAAATATATTAAGTTCAATAACAATTTTGATGGATAAAAAACTAGAATTATTTTCAAGTACAGTAAACAATAAATAATGAGTTTTAAGTGTGGAATTGTTGGTCTGCCAAATGTAGGTAAATCAACTTTATTTAATGCTTTAACAAATTCAAGTAAAGCTCAAGCAGAAAATTTTCCTTTTTGCACAATTGATCCAAACATAGGTATTGTTATAGTTCCAGATGATAGATTAGACAAACTAGCTAAAATTTCTGGTTCAAAAAAAAAAATAAATACAACTATATCTTTTGTTGACATAGCGGGGCTCGTAAAAGGAGCATCTAAAGGTGAAGGATTAGGAAATAAGTTTCTAGCTCATATAAGAGAAGTAGACTCAATAATACACATGATTAGATGTTTTGACTCTGATGATATTCAAAATGTAAATCCTAGTGTTGATCCTATAAGAGATTTAGAAATTATTGAAACAGAAATGATGTTGGCAGACTTAGAGTCTATAAATAAAAGATTAGAAAAAAATAATAAAAAAAATGTTGAGCAAGAACAATTAAAAATATTAGAAGTGGCTTTAGATTGTATAAATAACTCAAAAGATATCAAAATTCTTTATGATCAATTTGAGAGAAAACTTTTAAGCCAAAGTGGTTTGCTGTCTGTTAAACCTAAAATTTTTGTTTGTAATGTAGACGAAGCTAGTATTCAAAAAGGAAATAAATATACTGACTCTTTTATCAAGAAATTTGGTGAAAAAAATACCTTAATAATTTCAGCTGATATTGAAAATCAAATAAACCAATTAGAAAATGTAGAAAAACTAAATTATATGAAAATGATAGGATTAAAAACAACAGGTTTAAATATGTTAATACAAAAAGGTTATAATATTTTAGAACTTGATACATTTTTTACTTCAGGGCCTGAAGAAACAAGAGCTTGGACAATCCAAAAGAATTGTGCAGCCCCTAAAGCTGCTGGAGAAATTCATAGTGATTTTGAAAAAGGCTTTATAAGAGCTGAAACCATTGCATATAAAGATTTTATTACTAATGAAGGTTGGGCAAATTCAAAAACAAGTGGAAAAATGAGACTTGAAGGTAAAGATTACATTGTTAAAGACGGTGATATATTAAACTTCAGATTCAACACGTGACCAAATTTTTTTCATACTAAAGTAAACTAGTATAGTTAAGATAATTAAATAAACTATTGCTTTAAATCCCATTTTGTGCCGAGTTTCTAAATGGGGTTCAGCAGCCCACATCAAAAATGTTGTAACATCTTTTGCCATTTGTTCCTCAGTAGCAACTGTACCATCGCTATATTCTACTAAATCATCATAAAGAGGCTGGGCCATCTTAATATTATTTCCATACATATATTTATTATAATAAACTCCCTCATCAAGCGTTACACCGCTAGGTGGCTCTTCGTAACCCAAAAGAACAGAATAAATATAATCAACGCCCCCACTTCTAGCTTTTGCTAAAACAGACATGTCTGGCGGGTAAGCACCTCCATTAGCTGCTTGTGCTTCTTTAATATTGGCATATGGCATTGCAAATTTATCAGATAATTTTGCAGGTCTTTCAAACATCTCACCATCTTCATTTGGCCCATCAGTTACATCAAAACTCGCCGCTATAGCTTTTGCTTGTTCTATAGAAAATTCTGGACCTCCTTTTTCAGATAAATTTCTATAGCTTAAATATTTCATCGAATGACATGAGGCACAAACTTCCGTGTATACTTGATATCCTCTTTGTAACGATCCTCGATCGAACTTTCCAAAAACTCCTTTAAAACTCCAATCTGTTTTTAAAAGTTCTACTTTTTCTGCGGAATTAAGTGAATTAGTTCCAATCAATAAAGTTATTAAAAATGAAATTTTAAAAATTTTTTTCATTTATTAATTCAGTTCTTTTTTATTAGCTATTGATGAACCTGAAAAACCCTCGAGGACAGGTTCGTTAATGTTGAGAGGCAAAGGCATTGTCTTTTCTTTGTAACCTAGAACAGGAAGAATTATCAAAAAATGTAAAAAATAATAAGCAGTAGCTACTCTGGCTACTAATAAATATAATCCTTCAGCCGGCATAGCCCCAACATAACCTAATATTATTACATCAATAACAAGTATCCAATAAAACTGTTTGTATAATGGTCTAAATACTGCCGATCTTATTTTGGAAGTATCTAACCATGGAAGTGCAGCTAAAATAAAAATTGCCGATAACATAGCAACAACTCCCATTAGTTTATCTGGAATAGACCTTAAGATTGCATAGAAAGGTAATAAATACCATTCTGGGACAATGTGAGCTGGCGTAACCATGGGGTTTGCTTCAATATAATTGTCTGCATGACCTAAAATATTAGGAGAATAAAAAACAAAAAAAGCAAAAACAATCGTAAACATTAACAATGCAAATGCATCTTTAATGACTATGTAAGGATGGAAAGGGACTGTGTCTTTTGAAGGTTTTTTAACATCAATTCCCACAGGATTATTATTTCCTGGTACGTGTAACGCCCATATATGAAGAACTACCAAGCCTAAAATTAAAAAAGGTATTAAATAATGAAGTGTAAAAAATCTGGTTAATGTAGGATTATCAACTGAATAACCACCCCATAACCATTGCACTATTCCTTCGCCAAAAAAAGGTATTGCACTAAAGAGATTTGTAATAACAGTCGCTCCCCAAAAACTCATTTGACCCCATGGAAGAACATATCCCATGAAAGCTGCAGCCATCATTAAAAGATAAATTATAATTCCTATAATCCAAATTATTTCTCTTGGTGATTTATATGAACCATAGAACAACGATCTAAAGATATGTATATAAACTGCTAAAAAAAACATAGAAGCTCCGTTTGAATGAATATATCTTATCAACCAACCATAATTTACATCTCTCATTATATGTTCAACACTTTCAAAAGCTAAATCTGCATGAGCAATATAGTGCATAGCTAAAGTTAAACCGGTAATAATTTGTGTAATTAAACAAAATGTCAATATACCACCAAACGTCCACCAATAATTCAAATTTTTTGGAGTTGGGTAGTCTGTTAAATGATTTCCTAGTGTTAAAAGCGGCAACCTATCATTAAACCATTTTCCAAATTTTGATTTAGGAACATAATCGTGATCACTCATATTTTTTTTACCCAATCTTTATTGTTTTACTGTTCACAAATTCATATTTTGGGACTTCCATATTTGTTGGAGCAGGACCCTTTCTTATTCTTCCAGAAGTATCATAGTGTGATCCGTGACAAGGACAAAACCAACCATTATAATCTCCTTTATCATTTAGAGGAACGCATCCTAGATGAGTGCAAACTCCTAGCATGACCAACCACTCTGGATCTTTTGCTCTATCTTCATCTCTTTGTGGATCTTTTAAGTCTTCTATTTTTACAGCTCTTGCTTCCGCTATTTCTTCAGGAGTTCTTCTTTTTATAAATACTGGTTTACCTCTCCATAATACAGTGATAGCTTTTCCAGGTTCAACTAAACTCACATCTACTTCTGTGCTTGCTAAAGCTTTAACTGAAGCATCTGGGTTCATTTGATCCACCAGAGGCCAAATTACAGCCCCCACACCTACTGCACCAACAGCATAAGAAGCTGTAAATAAAAATTCTCTTCTTTTAATTTTATTTTCGGACATCTTTTATTTTTTTCTTTATTGTTATCTAATATATGATTTCATATAAGAAAAAAGTTTTTTTTCTACTGATACAATGACACAGAAACAATGAAATTAAGACCCAAAATAGCCTTATATGAACCTGATATACCTCAAAATACAGCTGCTATAATAAGAACTTGCTCATGTCTTGGGGCTGATTTGGAAATAATTGAACCATGTGGGTTCTTATTTAATGACAAAAGATTTAAAAGAGTAGTGATGGATTATATGGATGAAAAAATGATAACATTTTATCAAAGCGCTGATCAATTTTTTAAATCAAAAAAAAATCAAAGGATAATATTAATGACAACAAAATCATCAAAGTCATATATTAATTTTAAATTTAAGAATAACGATACAATATTATTTGGTAGAGAAAGCGCAGGAGTTCCAAAAAATATTCATAATTTAATAGAACATAAGTTAAAAATACCAATGACAAACAACAAAAGATCTTTAAATATAGCTACTACAGTTGGAATAATTATTTCAGAAAATTTAAGACAAGGTGGTTTTATAAATAATGCATAAAGAAACAAAACAAGCGCTAGCAAGTAATTGGTTTAAATTACTACAAGATATAATTTGTGATGATATTACTAAATTAGAAAATCAAAAAGTAAAATTTGTATCAAAAACCTGGAATAGAAATATAAAAAAAGATGAAGGTGGAGGTGAATTTAGAATTTTAAAAAATGGAAAAATTTTTGAAAAGGTTGGAGTAAATTTTTCTGAGGTTTATGGAAAATTTTCTAATAAAATGAAAAAAAATATCCCTGGCGCAAAAAAAAATCCAAATTTTTGGGCTTCTGGAATTTCTGTAGTTATGCATATGAAAAACCCTCATATTCCAGCTATTCATTTTAATACAAGATTTATTTTTACAACACATGGATGGTTTGGGGGTGGAATCGATTTTACGCCCAGTATTAAAGACACTAAGGAAAAAAATTTTTTAAAAAATGAACTAAAAAAAATGTGTGATAGGCATGATAAAAATTATTATAAGAAATATGAAAAATGGTGTGATAGATATTTTTATTTACCTCACCGGAAAGAAGCTAGGGGTATTGGGGGAATTTTCTTTGATTACAAAAAAAACAATTGGGTAAAAAATTATAAATTTGTAAAAGACCTTGGTATAACTTTTAAAATATTGTTCAATTCAATAATTAATAAAAAATACAAAAAAAAATGGACTATAAAAGAAAAAGAATTACAATACATTAAAAGAGGTAGATATGCTGAGTTTAATTTGCTGTATGACAGAGGAACAAAATTTGGGCTACAAACTGGTGGCAATATAGAGGGAATACTAATGTCACTACCACCCTTAGCAAAATGGAATTAATATGGATAAAGAACCATTAACTCTTCTTGGATTAGAAAAACTAAAAGAGGAATTAATTTATTTAAAAGAAAAAAAACGTCCTGAGATAGTTGCGGCAATTGCTGAAGCTCGATCGCATGGTGATTTAAAAGAAAATGCTGAGTATCACGCTGCAAAAGAAGAACAGTCTCATAGTGAAGGTAGAATAGTTGAAATTAATGATATTATTGCTCGTGCAAATGTCATAGATGTTACAAAAATAAACAATGATGGAAAGGTCATTTTTGGTTCAACAGTTTTCTTGGAAAACCTAGATACAGCTGAAAAAATTAATTACAAAATTGTAGGAAAGGATGAGGCTGATCTAAAAAAAAAATTAATATATTTTCAATCTCCAATTGGCAAGGGTTTAATTGGAAAAAATAAAAGTGATTTAGTTGAAATTTCTACTCCAGCTGGAATTAAGAATTTTGAAATTAAAGACGTTAAATATATTTAATTATTAATAATTTTTTTTACTTCTTTTTCACTTACCTCAAAATTATTATCTACCCATAATTCTTCAATTTTTCTAAGTTTATTACCTAATTCTTTTCCCTCTGGAATATTATACTTTGTCATTAATAGAGTTGCGCTAAATGGTAATAGTGGAATTTTTTTTTCTTTGAAATTTTGAATAATTGACAACATTTTATCATCAACATTTTTTGCTTTGAAGGCCTTAAAATAAATAATATCCATAACTGATTCTCTTCCATTAAAATATAAAATCTTATTTAAATTTTTTTCAGTAATTTTTGAAGAATTAAAATTATTCAAAAATAAAAGTCTTTTTTGATCTTTTTTGGAAATATTAAATTTATATATAAAGTAATTAACATTATCCGTATTGTCAATAATCATAAGTGATATTAAAAAAATAAAATCAAAATTTTTAAAATTTTTTTTAGCAAAATTATTCAAATTCTTAAAAATATTAATATTTTTAAATTGAGAAAAAATTAAATTTATAATTTCTAAACTAAATTTATCTTTTAAAAGTTTAAAAAATCCATCAGATATTAATAACTTTTTAAATTCATCCAATAATCTTTCAGATGAAATTTTTGATAAACCTTTTAAATTTCTTTTAATTATTTTTATAACTTGAGGATTATGTGTGTGTTTTGAATAATTGAGAAAAAATCTAATATATCTAAGTATTCTTAGATAATCCTCTCTTATTCTTTTTTCTGTATCACCAATAAAAATAATTTTTCCATTTTCTAAATCCTTTTTTCCATTGCACGGATCGAATAAATTTCCTTCTACATCTGCATAAATAGAATTGATCGAAAAATCTCTTCTTAAAGAGTCTTCATACCAATCTTTTGAAAATATTACTTTTGCATGTCTTCCATCAGTAACAACATCTTTTCTTAGAGAGGTAATTTCAAATTTATTATTATTAATTAAAGCAGTAATCGTTCCATGTTCTATTCCACTTTCATAAAACGTTATATTTTTTTTCTTAAGGGCGTTACAAACTTCAATTGGACTTAGATTTACTGCCAAATCTATATCATCAACTTTTTCTTTTCTTATAATTTTTCTTAAACAACCCCCAACATATCTAATTTCACTTTCTTTTGAAAATGAATTTATCGCAGAAAATATTTTTTCTATTCCAGAATTTTTAGTAATATTTTTAATGCCTAGATTGACATAATTAAGATTTTGGGATCTAAAAAAAATTTTATCGATTAAACTATTCATATTTGGCTGGGGCGCTAGGATTCGAACCTAGGATGCCGGTACCAAAAACCAGTGCCTTACCGCTTGGCTACGCCCCAATATTTGTTTCATATAACACAAAATTATAAATTTATATAGTTTTAGATTTTATTGACCAGTAGTTATCATATTTTTTATTATATATTCTTGTTGCTGTATCTAAAACTTTTTTAGATTTAAAATATGCTACAATTGTCGATCCAGATCCAGTCATTCTTACAAAAATTAAACCTGGAAGGGTTGATAGAAAGTTTTTTAAACTTTTAATTTTCGGAAATTCTTTTAGCACAATTTTTTCTAAATCATTATTAGAATTAATCAAAGAGTTTTTGCTGAAATAGGCTTTATAATTATACTTATATCTTGGTTTTGAATATTCCTTAACTTTTGAATAAATAAATTTTGTTGAGTAGTTAATATTTGGTTTAACTAATAATACATGAATTTTTGTTTTGAAATTTAATTTTTTCATTACTCTATTCGCAAATAAAATTGTATTTTTTTTTTGAATTCCTAAAGCCACATCTGAACCAACTGAATAGGCTATTTTATAAATTTCTTCTGAAGTTATTTTAATTATTTTTTTTTCAATAAAATAATTAAGAAGACTTGCTGCATTCATAGACCCCCCACCCATCCCAGATTTTTGTGGAATATTTTTCACAATTTTAATTTTAAATTTATTATCGTTTAACAATTTTTGTTTATCTAATATTTCCAAAAGTTTAGTAATAGTATTTTTTTTACTTATATTTTTTGAAAATTTTCCAGAAAAATAAACCATATGTTTGCTATTTTTTATTAACTTTATATAAATAA